>JAFZOE010000363.1 GCA_017552845.1 Clostridia bacterium | reverse complement strand
TATATCAGCAAGGTAACGAACGTTCCGATGGTCGACCTCGCATCGAAGGTCATGCTCGGCGCCAAGCTTTCAAAGCTCGGCTACGGCACCGGCCTTTACAGAACTCCGCCCTACTACGCTGTCAAGGTTCCCGTTTTCTCATTTGAGAAGCTGCTTGACGCGAACTCGATTCTCGGCCCCGAGATGAAATCGACCGGCGAAGTTCTCGGTATCGGCAAGACCACCGCGGAAGCTCTCTTCAAGGGCCTTACAGCGGCAGGCTTCTCGGTTCCCTCACGCACCGAATTCAATCCCGCAGTCCTCATCAGCGTTGAGGATAATGATTATCAGGAAGCAGTTTCGCTTGCAAAGCGCTTCTATGATATGCATATAAGAATGGTTGCCACCACCGGCACAGCCAAGGCCATAGCCGATTCGGGAATTCCCGTTACCTCCGTTGAAGCGAGCGACCTCTTCAATGTTATCGAGAGCGGCGAAATCAACTATATCATCTACACCGGCGCAGTTCAGGATGAGACGATAGGGGATTACACAATTCTCCACCGCCGCGCAATGCAGCTTGAGATTCCGTGCCTGACTTCGCTTGATACGGCGAATGCGCTCGCCGATATTATCGAGAGCGGCTATACTCCCGTTAATACCGAGCTTGTCGATATCAACAATATGCGCCCCTGGAAGCGCATGATTCCGTTTACGAAGATGCAGTCCTGCGGAAACGACTACATATTCATCGAAAATTTCGACGGCAACATTACCTGCCCCGAATCTCTCTGCGTCAACCTCTGCAAGCAGCATTATTCGGTCGGCAGCGACGGCCTCGTTCTGCTTGAGAAATCAAGCAAGGCCGATGTCAAGATGCGCACCTTCAATAAAGACGGCTCTGAGGGCAAGCTCGCCGGCAACAACCTCAGATGCGTTGCGAAGTATCTCTATGACAGCGGCTACATCCGCAGCGAGAATATGAGCGTTGAGATGCCGAGCGGCGTCTACCGCGTAAAGGTCTATCTCAGAGACGGCAAAGTCAGCGCCGCGATGGTCGAAATGGGCAAGGCCGTAATAACCGAGAGAGACAAGAAGGTTATTGTTGACGGCAAGGAATACACCGGCACCTGCATCGATGTCGGCAACCCGCATTATGTAACAATCTGCGATGAGACCGAAGGCCTCGATCTCGCCGCAATCGGTCCGAAATTCGAGTATAACGAAGCTTTCGAGCACAGAGTCAATACCGAATTTGTCAGGATAGTCAACAAGAACTGCATCCGTGCCAGAGTATGGGAGCGCGGAAACGGCGCGACTCTCGCCTGCGGCACCGGCGCATGCGCGGCCGTTGTTGCCGCCTGTGAACTCGGCTACTGCGACAAGGGCAAGGATATTACCGTCAAGCTTACCGGCGGCGAAGTTATTGTCAACTATACAGATGAACGCATCACGCTGACCGGCAACGCAGTGATAGCATATAAAGGCGAATTTGAATATTGATAATATTTAAGGGAGGATTTTATAATGGAAAAACTCAATCAGGTTTATGAAGGCAAGGCGAAGAAAGTCTTTGCCACAGACGATCCCGAGCTCTTTATAGTTTCTTATAAAGACGATGCCACCGCCTTCAACGGCCTCAAAAAAGGCACCATCTCCGGCAAGGGCGTAGTCAACAACAAGATGTCCAACTATCTCATGCAGATTCTCGAGAAGAACGGCGTTCCGACTCATTTCGTTGAGGAGCTCAGCGACCGTGAAACGCTCGTAAAGAAGGTTTCGATTGTTCCTCTTGAGGTTATAATCAGGAATGTATCCGCCGGCTCATTTGCGAAGAATTACGGCGTTGAGGAGGGCATCACCTTCCCCGAGCCGACCATCGAATTCTCATATAAGAACGATGACCTCGGCGATCCTCTCATCAACAGCTATCACGCTTTCGCACTGGGACTTGCGACCAAAGAGGAAATCAATACCATCAAGACAATGGCTTTCAAGGTCAACGACGTTCTCAAGGAGTATTTCAAGAATCTCGGCGTAAAGCTCATCGATTTCAAGCTTGAGTTCGGCAGACTTTCAGACGGCAGCATCGTTCTCGCCGATGAGATTTCTCCCGACACCTGCCGCTTCTGGGATATCAACACCAACGAGAAACTCGATAAAGACCGCTTCCGCAGAGACCTCGGCGGCGTCGAAGATGCCTACAACGAAATGATGAAACGCGTATTCGGTGAATAATATATCTATTATCCTTTTAGGGGCTGACAGATTTGTCAGCCTCTTTTTCTCTGATCAAACAGCGTATATTTCCAAATTAACATAATACAACATCTTCACACGAAATATTGTATAAAAATCGTGAAAATTCTATTGACAAACACAATATATTGTGTTATCTTATTCGAGCAAACAAATTATTACGGAGTAATTATATGAATATTCAGGGATTGCAGAAGCTTACCTTGCTTGATTTTCCTGGCAAGATGGCTTGCACGATATTCACTGCCGGGTGCGATCTCAGATGCCCGTTCTGCCATAACCGCTCCCTTGTAATAAATCCGCCTGCAGAGAGTGAATTCTCTGAGGACGAGTTTTTTTCTTTTCTCAAAAAACGCAAGGGTATACTCGAGGGAGTAGCGATTACGGGCGGTGAGCCGCTGATGCAGGTGGATATTGAGGATTTTATAATTAGAATAAGAGAGCTCGGATACGCAGTCAAGCTTGATACCAACGGAACATTTCCGGCGCGTCTCAAGTCGCTCGTGGAGAAGGGACTTGTTGATTATGTGGCGATGGATGTCAAATCATCCGAGAGCGGATATCCGTCATGTGTCGGAATCGGCGGTTTCAAAACCGATAAAATCAACGAGAGCATCGAATTCCTTAAAAGCGACAAGGTTGATTATGAATTCCGCACGACTGTCGCAAAGGGTCTCCATACAAAAGAGGATATTGAGCAGCTCGGCAGATGGATTCAGGGTGCAAAGCGTCATTTCTTACAGGCTTTTACCGACAGCGGCGATTTGATCGGCTTCGGTCTCGAGCCTTTTTCCAAGGCAGAGATGCTCGAAATGTGTGAAATAATGAAGAAATATGTTCCTTCTTGCGAGGTCAGGGGAATATAATGAAAAAATAAACATATAT
Source organism: Clostridia bacterium (assembly GCA_017552845.1). Taxonomy (GTDB): domain Bacteria; phylum Bacillota; class Clostridia; order Oscillospirales; family Acutalibacteraceae; genus CAG-177. The sequence continues at coordinate 1,028 of JAFZOE010000363.1, read as the reverse complement.
ATTTATTCTATATAGTATATTTTTAACAAAAATCGATTCGAACCACAATATATAGTGATTACATATTGACTTACACTCAATATTTTGATAAACTAACTTTTGTACGAATTACTAAGGAGGGCACCGGAAAATGTATCAGGTAGTCAAAAGAGACGGCAAAACAGCTGAGTTCAATATCAGCAAAATTTCAGACGCGATAAAGAAGGCGTTTGAGGCGATTGAGAAGCAGTATCATCCCTCGACGATAGACTTCCTCGCGCTCAAAGTCACGGCAGATTTTGAGCCGAAAATCAAGGACGATAAAATTGCGGTTGAAGATATTCAGGACAGCGTTGAGTCTGTTCTTATTCAGGCGGGTTATGCGGACGTTGCCAAGTGCTATATTCTCTATCGCAGACAGCGCGAGAAACTCCGCTCACTCAAATCAACCATTCTCGATTATAAAGAGCTCGTCAACAGCTATGTCGATGTCACCGACTGGAGAGTAAAAGAGAATTCGACCGTCACCTATTCCGTCGGCGGACTTATTCTTTCAAACTCCGGCGCAATTACAGCTAACTACTGGCTCAGCGAAATCTATGATGATGAAATCGCCAACGCTCATAAGAACGCCGACATTCATCTTCATGATCTCTCCATGCTCACCGGATACTGCGCCGGCTGGTCTCTGAGGCAGCTTATTCAGGAAGGCCTCGGCGGTGTTACAGGTAAGATTACCTCCGCTCCCGCGAAGCATCTTGCCACCCTCTGCAATCAGATGGTAAACTTCCTCGGTATTATGCAGAATGAATGGGCGGGCGCTCAGGCGTTCTCCTCATTTGATACATATCTAGCACCCTTCGTAAAGACCGATAATCTTGATTATGATGCCGTTAAGAAGTGCATTGAATCCTTCATATACGGCGTAAATACTCCCTCCCGCTGGGGCACCCAGGCGCCCTTCTCAAATATCACTCTTGACTGGACCGTTCCCGCCGACCTCGCTGAGCAGAACTGCATCGTGGGCGGCAAGGACATGGATTTCAAGT
>JAFZOE010000362.1 GCA_017552845.1 Clostridia bacterium | reverse complement strand
TGGGCTTCGTCCCTTTGATTTTGTTGATTTTATTTGATAATTGATAAAGAATTCACAGCCGATTATGAAGAAAATAATTATGCCGGTGAGAATATCGGCTATGCTTGTATTTAGATTGAAATTTGTCGCAATTTCGCCGGCTCCCCTTTGGAGAAATGCAATCAGGAAAGAGGTGACTACCATTATAAGCGGATTGAATTTTGCGAGCCAGGATACCATTATAGCAGTGAATCCGTTGCCGCCCGCAAGCTCATTTGAAATCGTATGGTTTGTGCCCGAAACAAGCAGGAATCCCGCAAGGCCGCAGAGAGCTCCCGAGAGAATCATAGTGCGGATTATCACTTTTTTAACATTGATGCCGATATATCTTGCGGTGTTTTCACTCTCGCCGACAACGCTTATTTCATAGCCGTGCTTACTGTATTTGAGATAGATAAACATTAATGCAGTAAGAATAGCTACTACGAGAATGTTTATAAGATATTTCTGCCCGAAGAGATCGGGAAGCCAGCCTGCTTTCGAAGCGCTGTTAACTACTCCCATGACACCTGATCCCGTCTTTATCCAAACTGATATAAAATAATTTACAAGTATCATAGCAACATAGTTGAGCATTAGAGTGAACAAGCTTTCACTGGTTCCCCACTTTGCTTTGCAAATAGCTGGGAAAATGCCCCAAATAATTCCGCCGAGTAAAGCGGAGAATAGCATAGCTGTAATGAGAAGTGCGTTGGGTATTCTGTCACCGATTTTATACATAAGAATCATGCTGCAAAGTCCGCCGAAGAGAACCTGGCCCTCTGCGCCTAGATTCCAGAATTTCATTTTGAACGCAGGAGTCACAGCGAGGGATATGCAGAGCAGGATTGCGAGATTCTGAAGCATAGCCCAGAATTTGCGCGGAGTGCCGAAACTGCCCTTTATCATCGCGGCATAGACCTCAAGCGGATTCTGCTTTGTGAGAATCACGATTATGAAGGCGCAGACGATGAGCGAGACGATGATTGCGGCGCCTCTGATGAGCCACGCTTTCCACCATACAATTCCGTTTCTCTTGGCTATATGAAAGAGCGGCTCTCTCGTCTTCTTTTCTTTTTCATTCATTTGAGGAGCCTCCCTTCATTCCGGTCATCAGCAGGCCGAGTTCTTCTTTGGTGGTGTTTCTTGCGTCAACAATTCCGGTGATTCTTCCCGAGCTCAGCACAACTATTCTGTCGCATAGCTCAACCAGCACATCAAGGTCCTCGCCGACGAATATGACGGATACGCCGTTTGCCTTCTGCTCGTTGAGCAGATTGTATATAAGATAAGATGAATTTATATCAAGACCTCTGACGGGGTAGGCGACCATAAGCACGGTCGGCGCCGCGGCAATTTCTCTGCCGACGAGAACTTTCTGTATATTACCGCCCGAAAGTCTTCTTACAGGTGTATTCGCGCTAGGCGTGACGACTTCGAGGTCGCTGATGATTTTCTCTGCGAGGTCTCTCGGCTGCCTGCGCTCGAGAAAAGCGGTTTTTCCTTTCTTGTATGAACGAAGCATCATATTGTCTATGATATCCATGTTTCCGACAAGACCCATGCCGAGTCTGTCTTCAGGAACGAATGAGAGGCGCACCCCGAGTTCTTTTATCTGCACCGGAGTTTTATCCCTGAGATTATCGCTTATTCCGGTCTTGGGATTGTGATAAATGATTTCGCCGCCGTCGAGCTTTCTCAGGCCGGCAATCGATTCGAGAAGTTCTTTCTGACCGCTTCCGGATATACCCGCTATGCCGAGAATCTCTCCGCTCCTGGCCGTGAAAGATACATCGTCAAGAATCTTGACACCGTCGATGTTTTCATAGTCAATGCCTTTGACTTCGAGTCTGTCCTGAGCGTTCTCAGGCTCTTCCCTGTCAATATTAAGGCTGATTTTCTTGCCGACCATCATTTCGGTAAGCTGAGATTCATCAGTCTCGGCTGTCATGACAGTGCCGATGTATTCGCCTTTTCTCAGAACGGAAACTTTATCCGAAATAGCGAGCACCTCATGAAGCTTATGAGTGATAATAACTATAGCTTTGCCGTCCTCTTTCATCTTTCTGAGAACTGCGAAAAGCTTATCCGTCTCCTGAGGAGTCAGAACGGCAGTCGGTTCGTCGAGTATGAGTATATTAGCGCCTCTGTAAAGCACCTTGATAATTTCAACGGTCTGCTTTTCGGAAACGGACATCTCATATATCTTTTTAGACGGGTCGATGTCAAATCCGTATTTTGCGCTGATTTCAGCGACCTTCTTTTCGATATCCTTAATATCAAACTTGCCTTTCTCCTTGAGACCGAGCACGATATTTTCGGCGGCCGTGAAGATATCCACCAGCTTGAAATGCTGATGAATCATGCCTATCTTGTAATCAAAAGCATCTTTCGGCGAGCGGATGACCACCTCTTTGCCGTCAATGAAAATATGACCTGCGTCGGGGAAATAGATGCCCGAAATCATATTCATCAGCGTGGTCTTTCCGCTTCCGTTTTCACCGAGCAGAGAGAGAATCTCGCCGCTGTTGACGGTCAGGGAAACATTTTTGTTCGCTGTGATGCTTCCGAAAGTCTTGGTAATATTTCTTAATTCGATTGCGGGAGCGCCCATGATATACCTCCGTCATTTTTGCTGAAAACAAAGCACCTGATGTTCTCTTTTCAGCATAAATAAAAGGAATATGGGCGAAGCGAAAAACGCTTCGCCCGAATAATGTTACAGATTAAAGAATGGTGATGCCATCTATATCAACATCAAAATATGGAGCAGAACGGTATTCGCTCTCATGGAAATAGCCGTCAGAAACCACTTCGGTATCTGGTGCAAAATCAGCATCTGAATCTACATCAGCCTTGTAAGAATCCAATTCTTTACCACTAACCGTGAAGTTTTTAGTATCATATACATGTAAAGTTCCGGATTCAAGAGCAGCTTTAATTTCAGCGATTTTTGAATCTGTTCCTTTAGCGGCAACTTTTTCGTTGACTTCGAGAAGCTCAACAGAGCCTGTAGCAATGGTGCCGGTCCAGTCAGCATCAAAGCTTTCGCCGGCCATTGTGGCTTGAATAGCCATTTTATAATAAGGAGCCCAGTTGATTCTTGAAGAAACAAGTGCAGTATTGGGAGCTATAGATTCGGTGTTAATGTTGTAGGCAACATTGGGGATACCCTTCTCTTCGCAGGCCTTGGGAGCGCCTTCGGAGTCAGCATGCTGGCTGATAAGAACACAGCCGTCATTTATAAGTCTAAGAGCATTTTCTTTTTCTTTTGCTATATCGAACCAAGATTCAGTGAACACGACTTCCATAGTAGCACTTTCTACTATTGAACGCGCACCAAGGTAGAAGGATGTATATCCGGATTTTACTTCTGCATACTGAAATGCACCTACGTATCCAATCTTAGCTTCTTCAGGAGTGATATCTCCGTTATCAATCATTTCCTGAATCTTTAATCCGGCAACAACGCCTGCTAAATAACGACCTTCGTAAATGGAAGCGAAAGCATTGTGGAAATTCGGAATATTAGCGGTATGCGCCTGAGTGCCGGTAGCGTGGCAGAACTGAACATCAGGAAACTCTTTAGCGGCTTCAATGATAAAATCTTCGTGACCGAATGAGTCGGCGAAGATTATATCACATCCTTCGTCTACAAGTTCTTCAGCAGTTGTTTTACAAGCTTCTTTTTCAGGAATACCTGTCTTAATAAGAATCTGGTCGTCAGCCAAGCCGAGTTCTTTCTGAACTTCTTTTAATGCCATTATGAAGTTGTTGTCATAGGTTGAATTTTCGTCGTGAAGGCAGATAAGACCAACTTTAAATTTGTCTTCCTTCTTTGCACCGCAAGCGGTGAGTCCTATAACAAGAACTATTGACAGGACAAGTGCGAGAATCTTTTTCATAAAATTACCTCCGTAAAATAATTTGCAAATTATATTATCAGCCAAAGGTGATTATACCATCATCAATGGATTTGATAATCGCGAGTGATTCGAGGTGATAGCCCATCTCCCTGAGCTCTTTTCCACCGGGCTGGAAACCCTTTTCAATGCAGATTCCGATTCCCTTGACCTCGGCGCCTGCCTGCTCGCAGATGCCGATGAGTCCCTTGACTGCGGCTCCGTTTGCGAGAAAATCATCAATAATCAGCACCCTGTCTTCGGCAGTGATGTATTTCTTTGAAACGCCGATCTGGGTGGTTTGATTCTTTGTAAATGAAAAGACCTCACCGGTATAAATATCGTTGCCGACATTACGGTGAATTCCTTTTTTTGCAAAAACAACAGGCACGTCGAAATACTGCGCGGCTATGCACGCAATTCCGATGCCCGATGCTTCAATCGTGAGTATTTTGTTTATCTCTTTTGAGGGGAAAAGTCTCCTGAACTCCTTGCCGATTTCGCAGAGAAGATCAACATCGATGCGGTGATTGAGGAACATATCGACCTTGACTATGTCATTGCCGATAATCTCACCCTGTTCGCGGATTCTGTCCTCCAAAAGCTGCAATTCAATCACCCCGGAAAAAGAGAAAATTTATATCTAAATTATAATATTCATATATCTAAAAATCAAGAATAAAATTATATTTTCATTATTATTGTAATTTGCAACAAATTAACCGCAAATTTTAATAAATTTTTAACAAAAAATCACCAATCCGGAGCAAAAAGCACAATATATTGTGGTCGATTATAAATAATCCACTAAATCCGAGATGATTGAATTGGAAATCAGAAAGCCTTTTTCATTCAGTGAAAAGCCGCTTTCTGTGAGAGTTCCGAAGCCGCTATCCGCATAGAATCGGCACCTCTTTATAAAGCCTTCACCAAGAATATTATCAAGCTTTCCTGCGTATTTTTGAAATACTATTCCTTCCGATAATCTCAGCGTGAGCATGATGTATTCGCGCTCGTTTCCTCCGTCGCCGTCATCAACAGGGAGGCAGCCGGAAATATATTTTTCGACATCCTTTTCATAGTAAAATCTTCTGCCGTCAATGAATGAGTGCGCGGCAGGTCCGAGACCGAGGTATTCTTCGCAGTGCCAGTATTTCAGATTGTGTCTGCTCTCATATCCTGGCAGGGCGAAATTTGAGATTTCATAGTGGCCGAACCCCGCACTTTTAAGCTTTTCCGCTGTCAGAAGATATAAATCGGCCGTTTCGTCATCGGACGGGAGGTTAAGTTTTTCTTTGTTTCTGCTGAAATAGGTTTCTTCCTCGATTTTGAGTATATATGCGCTGATATGTTTCGCACCCGATGAAATGCAGAAATCAATTGATTCGGAAATGGATTCTTCTGTCTGCCCGGGTATTCCGAGCATAAGATCCAGCGAAACATTATCAATTCCCGCTTTGTAACAGCGCTCAACCGCCCTTGAGACTTCGTCTCTTCCGGCCCTTCTGCCGAGCGCTTTTCTCTCCGTATTGACTGCGCTCTGCAGTCCCATTGAAATACGGTTGACGCCTGCATCTTTCAATCTGGAAAAGTCAAATGCTCTTTCGGCGTTTCCTGTATCCGACGGATTGCATTCCACCGTAATCTCGGCATTTTTAACAGCTTTTGCCGATTCGATTATACTTGCGATTCTGTCTTCCCCGATAAAAGAAGGGGTGCCTCCTCCGAGATAAACCGTATCAAATCCTAAAGGCAAATTCGCGATGTCGGCGCATATTTTATCAACATATCTGTCAATCGTTTCCGGGCGCGGAAAAAAGGAGTAAAAATCACAATAAGGACATTTACTCCTGCAAAAAGGTATATGAATATAGAGACCAACCGTCTTTTTATCAGCTGTCATCATCGAGCTTGAGAACCGCCATAAAAGCTTCCTGCGGAACTTCGACCGTTCCGAAATGACGCATTCTCTTTTTGCCTTCCTTCTGCTTTTCAAGCAGCTTTTTCTTTCTGGTTATATCGCCGCCGTAGCATTTTGCAAGCACATCCTTGCGCATCGCCTTGACGGTTTCTCTCGCTATAATCTTGCCGCCGATTGCAATCTGAATCGGTATCTCAAACATCTGTCTCGGAATATTATCCTTGAGTTTTTCGGCAATTTTTCTCGCCTTTGAATAGGCTTTGTCCGAGTGAATTATAAATGACAGCGCGTCAATGATTTCGCCGTTCAGAAGAACGTCAAGTTTCACAAGCTTGCTCGCTCTGTAATCGCTTATTTCATAGTCAAAAGAAGCATAGCCCCTGGTTCTCGATTTGAGTGAATCAAAGAAATCATAAATGATTTCATTCAGCGGCAGTTCATAGTGAATATCAACTCTGTCGGGAGTGATATAATCCATGTTTTTGAAGACTCCGCGCCTTTCCTGGCAGAGATCCATAATAGTTCCAACGTATTCCGCCGGGGAATAGATATGGGCGTCTGTAAACGGCTCCTCGCAGGAAGCGATATTCGCGGGATCCGGATAATGAGTCGGGTTGTCGATTTCAATCTGCGACCCGTCTGTCATATTGATTTTGTAAACGACGCTCGGAACTGTCGTCACAAGGTCAAGATCATATTCTCTTTCAAGGCGTTCCTGAATTATTTCAAGATGGAGAAGACCGAGGAATCCGCATCTGAAGCCAAATCCGAGAGCTCCCGATGTTTCGGGCTCGAAGCTGAGAGAGGCATCGTTCAGCTGAAGCTTTTCAAGCGCTTCTCTGAGATTTTCATAATCTGCGCCGTCCGCAGGGTAAATTCCGCAGAATACCATCGGATTGACTTTTCTGTAACCGGGAAGAGGCTCAGAAGCGGGATTTTTAGCAGTTGTGACTGTATCGCCGACTCTCGCGTCGCCGACCGTCTTAATGCTTGCGGTGATATATCCGACCTCGCCTGCGGAGAGCTCGCTTCTCGGCTCGGGCATCCTCGCCCTCATATAGCCCGTTTCAACTACCGTGAATTCGGCGCCTGTTGCCATCAGGCGCATTGTGTCGCCGGGCTTGATTTTGCCCTCTTTTACGCGCACATAAACTATAACGCCCTTGTAGCTGTCATAGACCGAGTCAAATATCAAGGCTCGGCAGGGGAGAGTGTCATCAGCCTTCGGAGCCGGTATGAATTTAACTATCTGCTCCAGAACTTCCTCAACATTTTCGCCTGTTTTTGCCGAAATCCTTGCCGCCTCGGAGCATTCAAGGCCGATTACATCCTCGACCTCTTTTGAAACTCTTTCGGGATCTGCGGAGGGCAGATCGATTTTATTTATAACGGGCACTATCTCAAGATCGTGATCGAGTGCAAGATAAGTATTTGCGAGTGTCTGAGCCTCAACACCCTGGGTGGCGTCAACTATCAGAACTGCGCCTTCGCACGCGGCGAGAGAACGCGAAACCTCATAATTGAAGTCCACGTGACCCGGAGTGTCGATAAGATTCAGCAGATATTCCGCGCCGTCATTCGCCTTGTAATTGAGAGTGACCGCATGAGCCTTGATCGTGATTCCTCTCTCTTTCTCGAGGTCCATGTCGTCAAGCAGCTGATCGGTCATATCCCTCAATGCGACCGAATTTGTCTTTTCGAGCAGACGGTCGGCGAGCGTGGATTTTCCGTGATCTATATGCGCTATAATGCAGAAATTTCTTATTTTATCCTTGTCGATTGCCAAATTGATATACCTCTTGAATCTTAATCTATGCCTTCAAGCTCCCTGTAAACATCATCCTTGCCTATCCACATATTCTGCCATTTCCATCCGGCAATTTCCTCAATGCGCTTTTTCTCCTCTTCGGTGATGTCGCATTTGCCGGTCTCATGCTTTTCTCTGATGATTCTCTTTATCTCTTCGTGGTCGTGCTTTGTCATCTTGTATCTGTAGATTGAAATTATGCAGAAGAGGGCGAGAATTGCGGGGATAATCGAATAATTCAGACGAAGTCCGAAAGTAGTTCTCTTTGACTGGAGCTTGGGTTCCTTTATATTCGGGTCGTATCCGAACCACTCAAGCGACTGACCGACCGCGAAGCCCATGAGGCTGCTGACCGTCTTGCTGAAGAGCGTCTTGAATGTCGCGATTACACCCTCGCGGCGTCTGCCTGTTATGAGTTCGTCGACGTCTGTGATGTCGGGCTGAATGTTTTCCGCAACGAAACCGGGGCCGGAGAAGCCGATATTATAGCAGATAGCTGAAAGAACTATAACTACGTATTTGATAACCGTCGGGGTTTCGTAAGTCAGGAACGCGTTGACCGCGATGCCGATAACCATGAGCGGACCGAGAACCTTGCCGCAGGCGGTCTTGCCCTTGTATCTTGTGATGAGATAATTGATCGGCGAGCCGGAAAATTCTGCGATTCCCGCGATGATATTCATTGAAATAAAAATATTGTATGTATCCGTTACGCTTACCATGAAATACTGGTCCGCATAGCTGCAGAAATATCTGCTCATTGAGAAAAAGAGAGCGATGATAAAATACTGTCTGAATGCTCTGTTTGAAAAAACAAGTTTGTATTCCGTCAGCAGATGTTTGATGTCGAGCGGGGGATTTACCTGGTGTAATGATGAGGGTTCCTTTGTCTTGAAGAAACAGTAAATCGGAGCCCAGACAAACCATACCATAAGCACCAGGCCGACCATGGTATAATTATGCCGGTCTGCAGGGGAAGGCGTCGGCAGTCCGATTAGAGCGGTCTTTACGCTGAATCCGCTCAGCGCCAGCGCCGTAAACACATAGGACGTTACCTGCCCGACTGAGTTCATCGCGTATTCGACAATTTTATACTGGGTTCTCTCAAAGTAACCGGGAGCGACCGTCGGCAGCATAGCTTCATGGGGAATGGACAGCATCGTCATGCAGGTGCAGTAGAATATCGCCGAGAAGAGATACCAGAGCCAGGTTGCGTGGGGATTGCCCTTTGCCGATATTCCGAAAGAGGTCCATTTTGTAAGATATGCGATTGCAAACGGTATGGCGGATATAATCAGATAAGGTCTGTGCCTGCCGAGTTTTGATTTGGTTCTGTCTGTAAGCACGCCCATAACCGGGTCGCTGACGGCATCCCAAAGGCCTGCAATCAGCGTGATTCTGCCGGCCATGCCGGTTTTCATTCCCTCTACATAGGCGAGGAACTGCTGATGAAACTGGCCGAGCGGATAACCCGCGCCGCCGATGGTAATATTCGCGCTTGTGTAATGGGCCTTCGGAGCAAGCCATTCGCCGAACTTACCCTCGATTCCCACAATATCTTTAACTCTGTCGCCTAATTTTCCCACAAATTCACCCCGCATAATAATATATTATATAATAACAAATATAAGCGATTATTTCAAGAATTATTTCTCGCTTCTGCCGTTGTTGATTGAATTGATAATTGTATTCATATCGATTCCGCCGCTGAAGAATTTTCTGATTTCGTGAAGCCGCAGAAGGGGATTGACGGACCATTTTTCAACGGGGATTATCTTCACGCCTAGTTTTTCGATTGCAGGGCGGAGTTTTTCGTGTCTTGATACAAAGATCCTGTAACCGGGTGCATCGGCTCCGCACCAGCCTCTTTCCGCAACAGCCGCCATTCTCGGAAAATACATTTCACACAGATGCCTGAAATTGTTTATGAATTCGGTCCACATTTCAGCCTCAACGCCGTAAACTGCATTTTTATCGGAGCAGGCCGAATGCGGATTGAAATTATAAGTTTTTCTGACCGGAGTCATAGCGTAAGGATAATCGCAGTAATAGTGATAGAAATCGCTCTGGATTATTCTGCCGCCGTTTTTGCCGAATTCGTCCGTAAGATTTTTATCTCCCATCCAGAATTGAATCATTACATCATAGGCAGAAAGCATGTCGCCTTTAAGGCTCTCATTCCAGGTGATTGCGGTTTTTCCTTTTGATTTGATGTAATCGGCTATTCGTTTAATGAACTGCCCCTGGTATTTATCGTAATTATCGATTCCGAGCCGTTTCATTTCCTCGGCGCATTTCGCGCATTTTTTCCATTCGGTTCGAGGAGTTTCATCGCCGCCGATATGAATGAATCTGCCAGGGAAAAGTTCGAAGACCTCGTCAATTACCGCGAATAACAGCTTATAGATTTTCGGATTTCCGAGACAGAGAACGGTATCAAAGATTCCCTCTTTTGTCTGTAAATCAACCTCTTTGCCCGTGCATCCGAGCTCGGGATAAGATGCCAGAATTGCTGTCGTGTGGCCGGGCATCTCGATTTCCGGAATAACTTCTATATGCCTTTCGGAGCAGTATTTTACAATTTCACGGATTTCGTCTTTCGTATAGTAACCGCCGTATACGCCGTGCTCGTCAAGTCCCCTGAAGGTTGAATCTTTTCTGACGCTTCCTGTTTCGGTCAGCAGGGGATAAGAGTCAATCTGAATTCTCCATCCCTGGTCGTCGGTCAGATGCCAGTGAAAAACATTGAGCTTGAAAAATGCAGCTGTGTCAATGATTTTCTTGATATCCTCAATTGAGAAAATATGTCTCGCGCAGTCGAGCGAAAAGCCTCTGTGGGCAAATGCAGGGAAATCCTCAATCTCAAGGTCGGGGCAGACGCATCCGCATGAAGCGGTAATCTGAGAAAGAGTTTGCTTTGCATAGAATTCACCTGCCTTATCAGAGCAGGCAATGTTAATTCTGCTGTCTGCAATTTT
>JAFZOE010000361.1 GCA_017552845.1 Clostridia bacterium | reverse complement strand
GCTTTCAGATCCGACTGCGTCAGAAGGAGAACAGAATTTGAACTGAAAAGATGCAAAGAAAGACTGCATTCGCTCAAAGGTCTCGAAAAGATACTGCTTGATATCGACAAAGCTATTGATATCATTAAGAATACCGAAGAAGAGAACGATGTTGTTCCGAATCTCATGATCGGATTTAAAATCGACAAGATTCAGGCTGAATATGTCTGCGAAATCAAGCTTCGCCATCTCAATAAAGAGCATATTCTCAAACAGCTTGAAAATATCAAAAGACTTGAAGAGAAGATTGCGGATTGCGATGATATCCTATCCAATCCCAAACGCGTCAAGAAGATAATCATTACCGAGCTGAATAATGTTATTCAGAAATACGGAATGCCCAGAAAAACCGAGATTATCTATTCATACGAGACAGTAACGATAGAAGAAACCGAAGAGATTCCCGATTATCCGGTTACCGTATTCTTTACTAAGGAAGGTTATTTCAAGAAAGTTACTCCTCAGTCACTCCGTATGAGCAACGCTCACAAATTCAAGGAAAACGACGAGCTGCTTCAGACGGTTGAAACAACTAATGCCAAGGAACTTCTGTTCTTTACAAATAAGTCCCAGTGCTATAAAACTACCGTTTCGGCGTTTGATGATACTAAAATCAGCGTGCTCGGCGATTATGTTGCCGCAAAACTCGAGATGGAAGAAAATGAAGTTCCGGTCTATATGGTGGTTACCGATGAAAAATATGCCGGATATGTTATGTTCTTCTTTGAAAACGGTAAGGCTACCAAGGTCGAATTGTCAGCTTATAAGACACTTACTAAAAGGAAGAAACTCATCAAGGCTTTTTCGGATAAATCTCCTCTTACCGCTGCGATTCAGCTGACAGAGGATACCGAACTCGTCTGTATATCCTCTGCAGGAAAGCATCTGCTGATAAATACAGCTGTTATCAATGCGAAAACCACCAAAGATGCGGCCGGTGTTGGTGTGATGACTCTCAAGAAGGGGCAGAAGCTTTTCAAAGTCAGACCTTATGTAGAGGGCGAATTTGCCAAGCCCTACAGATTCAGGACCAAGAACCTGCCCGCAGCCGGCGCTCTGCTTACTGCCGAAGACAGTTCCGAGCAGATTACTTTTAATTAATATTACATATTTTAAAAAAATACTTGCAATTATCCGATTTATATGAGATTATACCTCAGTAAAAATCTAATGGAGGTCCGGTTTAATGCAGTGGTTTGAAATTTTACTCGGAGCAATTCTGATTGTTACCTCAATTGCTCTTGTTGCAATAGTTCTTATGCAGGAAGGTCGTTCCGACGGTCTTTCAGGTGCAATCGCCGGCGGTGCCGAAACTTTCTTCGGCAAAAACAAAGGCAGAACAATGGAAGAGAAACTTGTTAAAATCACCAAGTATCTCGCTATTGCATTCTTTGTATTGACGCTTCTTGCGACGCTGATTGTAATGTTTATCAAATAAACACTTTAACCTGCCTTTACCGGCAGGTTTTTTTTTACCGAATTTTAATATTCTTAATTTTAAATTATTGAATTATTTAAATATATGTATTATAATATATT
>JAFZOE010000008.1 GCA_017552845.1 Clostridia bacterium | reverse complement strand
ATAGTAATTGCCGCAACCAACAGGCCCGATATACTTGACCCGGCGCTCCTCAGACCCGGCAGATTCGACAGGCAGGTTACCGTCAATTATCCAGATCTCAAGGGCAGGGTAGAGATACTTAAAGTTCATGCCAAAGGCAAGCCGATTGCTCCCGATGTTGATTTTGAGAATATCGCTCACGCTACTGTCGGTTTCACAGGCGCAGACCTTGAGAATCTTCTAAATGAAGCCGCTCTTCTCGCCGCGAGGAACGAAAAGAAATCAATCACTATGCTTGAGATTGATGAAGCGGCGCTTAAGGTTGAGATGGGCAGCGAAAAGAAATCGCACAGAATGAACGAAAAGGCGAGAAAGCTCACCGCATATCACGAATCGGGACACGCTGTTTCCGCTTATTATCTTGAAAACGCAGATCCCGTTCATCAGGTTTCGATTATTCCACGCGGTATGGCAGGCGGATATACTCTTTACAGACCGGATGAAGACAAGACCTATACATCTAAGAACGAGCTGCTTGACAGACTTGTTTACGGCCTGGGCGGCAGAGTTGCCGAAAAGCTCATTCTCGGCGATATCTCAACCGGCGCTTCGAGTGATATACAGAATGTTACAAGAATCGCACGCGAAATGGTTACAAAATATGGAATGAGTGAGAAGATCGGTCCTATTTCCTTCGGCCAGGATAATGATGAGGTCTTCCTCGGCAAGGAATTCGGCCATGTCCGCAATTATTCCGAGCAGGTCGCGGCACAGATAGATGAAGAGGTTGAACGCATTATCTCCGAGGCTTATGAGCGCACCGAAAAGATACTTACCGAGCATATCGATAAGCTCCATGCTCTTGCAGGCGTTCTTCTCAAAAAGGATAAGGTCGAAAAAGATGAGTTCCTGAAGATTATGTCCGGCGAATATGATCCAGATGCCGAAGAGAACGAGGCCGAACCGGCCCCTCAGGAAAAAGAGGCAGCTGACGAATCCGGAAGCGAAGAGACCTTCTCTCAATCCGAATAATAACAAAATCCTCCCGCGAGGGAGGATTCATTTTTATCTGTTATTAAGATAGTCGGTACAATTGATGATATTGTATTTTGAATATACCCGTTCAACTTCTTCGAAACCGTAATCAAGATAATCGGCATTGTGGCAGTCGGATGTGATGATAAAGTATCCGCCTTTTGAATGAATATAATCTGCAATGTCAAGGGCGGGGTATGGCGTGATTCTGCATCCGCGCGCTATTGCACCGGTATTTATTTCAAATGGCTTATTATAGGGCAGCAGAGCGTCAACCGCATTATGCCATGCATCGCTATAAGCCTTATCCTGCGTATCGAAAGCGCAGTTGCCTTCGTTGAATTTTGTAACGAGATCAAAGTGGCCTATTATATCAGGTGTATTCAGCTTATTCATTACATCGGCAACCAGCCTGTAATATTCAACAGCATATTCAATCAATGATCCGCCGAAGTAATTATCCGCCGCTTCCTGCTGTTCTTTCAGAGAGGAATCGACAGGCTGGTATTCACCGCCCATATTCAGATAATGGACCGAGCCGATTGTAAAATCATATTCTCCGGGAACCTCGGTGCAGAAATAATCGAGCTCAGTGCCGCAGTATATCTGCATTCTTCCGCTGTATTCGGATTTGAGGTTGTTAATCTCAGAAATGTATTTATCTGTGTTTTCGGGAGTCATACACCAGTCGCATTCAAAGTCTTTAATATAGGCGTGTCCCGAAAAACCGAGAGCATTGAATCCGAGATTGGAAGCGGCCTTAGCCATTTCGGCGGGCGAGTTTTTGCCGTCGCAGTAATAGGTGTGTGAATGAAAGTTTTCTTTATACATAATTATACTCTATTTTATAAATAATATATTACAATATATAAAGCCCGCCAAAGCGGGCTTTAATAATACTTGTGCGGAATTATTACTTCTTAAGGCTGCCGAAGAGGGTAGCGAAGAAGGTCTTGATGCTGGTGATGATGTTCTCGATAAGAACTCTGAGTTCGATAACCTTGCCCTTGGCTTCATCAGAAACTACAGATACAACCGCACCGGAGACGGAGCTGAGGTTAACTGCATTGTAGGGAGGATATACGAAATCATGGTTAAGCTCGCTGGTAACAACTGCATCGTTTACAAGTGAAGTATAGGTTCTGTAATTAGCTATATCGGAATTGAAGACGATGTCGCCGCCCATGCCGCAGATAGCATTGGTGAAGGAGAAATCATAGATTCCGCTCTCGCCGATCTTTTCGATAACGGCAGTAGCGTAAGTCTTTTCGCCGGCTCTTACCAAAACATCAAGGTCGTTAACGATGAAAGCGGTCTTGACGTAAAGGCCGATGTTTTCATTAAGATATACTGAATAATAACCGTTGTCGTCGCTGTAGATACCGGCCTGGTTAAAGAGCGACATATCATCAAGGAAAACATTTGCGATGGTGTCGATGGTTACGATGGTGCTGATGGGCTTATAAGCTGAAACGGGCTTGTTGAAGAGAATATCTTTCGCAAGCTGAAGGAATGCCATTTCTTCAATCTGCTTGAAGCTTACGTTGTAGTTGATCTGATTCTTGATCTTGCCTACGATACCTTCGTTCTGAGCAAGCTTGAGATCATAGAGAGCCTGGCTGCCTGCTTCTCTGAGACCGAGAAGAATGCCGATGGCATATTCATACATCTCTGCGCCGCCGTTTGCCTTTGCGTAGTAAACATAATTCTTTGCGGATGTCTCAGCGAAGAAAGTGGTGTAAAGCTCATCCATAAGAGCATACTGATCGCTGGTGTTCCAGAGAGCATCAGCAACGCTTGTGCCGACATCATAAACCTTGAGGGCAACAGCGGTGTATGCATTTGAATCCATAGCAAGTCTTGCGGCTTTCTCAAAGAACTTGGAGCCAACCATAGCAAGTGAATTGCCGGCTTCGTCCTTGAGAATATCTTCAACGCTGTCGTTGATGTGAGCTACAAGATTATTAGCAGCTGTGGCAACTACATCATAAGTGCAGTTGTTTGCAAGATATCTGAGGAAATCTTTGTAGTATTCATTGGCTGCCTGAACGGAGAGAATCTGAGCATAAGCTTCAATAACCTTATCTCTCTGCTCTTCATAGAGATTGCCGAGCTCGATAGCGGTCTTAATCGCTTTGAAAGCAGTGTTCCATTCAGCGCTGTTGAGTGTGTCGGAGAACTTGACAACTCCGTTGACCTTCTGAAGAAGATCGTTGAAATCGCTCGCGGTCTGGAGAACCTTGATGATTTCTGCTACTTTGCTGTCACCGATGTTAGCGTCAACCTTCTCGATAAGGGAGCAGAGAATCTGTTCTGCGTTATCGATGGAAACGCTGTGATCGAATCCGTTTTTCCATGCATTGTCATACAGAGCAAATACGGTGTATGTAATCATGGTGTCGGAAATCTCTTTGTTGTTTTCGGCGACATACTGCCAGTGTGCTGATTTTTCATTAGTGAGGAGCTTCTCAATAACGGTCTCAAAGTTTGCATCCCAACCGGCTACTCTTGCTTCGGCGGTTGCTGCTTCATCGTCTGCAAAAGCGGTGAAGGGGAGAGCGCCGAGAAACATTATTGCAGCGAGGACTATGGCGGTAATCTTTTTTGTCGTAGTGATTTCTCCTTTGTAACCAAATTTT
>JAFZOE010000360.1 GCA_017552845.1 Clostridia bacterium | reverse complement strand
GGCGGAACCGTAATTCCCGATTCCATCCGTCTCTGGTTCCTCTGCGGCGCGGCGCTCGTTACCGGCTTCGGGCAGAACTGGTTTTCGATGGTCGTTATGGTTATATTCACAAATACGATTGAATACAATGAATACAAGACCGGCTCGAGGGATGAGGCGCTCATATTCTCCCTGAGGCCGTTTATGTCAAAGATGTCATCTGCACTCCAGCAGCTCATCGTGACCGTGGTTTATCTGATAATCGGCATGACCGGCATCACAAATCAGATTTCAGGCTATGAGCAACAGGCAAACCTCAAGGAAATCACGGAGGATGTCAAGCTCGCCGGAATTCAGAAGGTGCTCGACGGCGCGCCGTCGGATATGTCGCTCAAGCTCGCGCTGTGTATGGCCGTTATCCCTATCATCCTGCTCGTCATTGCCTTTGTAATCTCGCGCAAGAAGAATAAAATAGATGAAGAGGAATATGACAGAATGCTTAAGGTGATAGAGGAAAGAAAAGCTCAGAGTAACGAGAATTAACAAGGCTCTTACCGGTTAATTTAAAAATTTATTCAGCAATTTACTCCAAAAATGAAAAGAGCCGGGGCATCCGTTTGCCTCGGCTCAGCTTTTATATTATTTGATTATTCCCATTTTACCGCGTGTGTCAAGTAGTAATTGTATGTTCCGGAGTTATGGCTGAACTTATAAGAATAAGCATATCTCAATGTCATTGTTTCCTCGTTATATGCCGCCATCAGGATATCGTGACCATTATCATTGTCTTCATCATCAAAATCCGTATAATAAAGACAAGTCCATTTTCCTCTTTGCTTTGTTCCTACGATCTCTTTTACTGAAGAGATACGTTCTTTCTCTTTGAGGAACTGCTCCTCAGGCAGAGATTGTTCGGCAAACAATTCAACACTATTATAAATATAGAGATAGTGGTATTTTGAATCTTTTTGATTGATATGTTGCGGAAAGACATTTTGAACATCTGAAGAACAAAGAATGTTTTGATATATATTATCTTCAATATTCATATAGTTGGTAACATTATCAGTACATGAACCGACTCCGGGAGAAAAAGCGAACATAAAATCACAGAATAAGATGGTTAAAGCGATGAAAACAGACGCAATAATACCGGCAATAATTATGGGAACAAGAGCGTATGAAGGCAGATAGATTCGATACGATATTACAATCAAAACTATTGAAGAAAGCAGTATAACTATCGGTATTCCCATACCTAAAATGACTTCAGGAGAACAATATGGATAAAGAAAGTCCTTAACCTCAAACACTGCAGGAAGCCAATAAGCAAGATTGATTAGCTTAAGAACAGTTTAAATAGAAATAATTATAATAGCTGCGATATTTGCTGCTCGGCCGATTTCTTTTTCTTCAACCAATTCAACTTCATTCATCTTGCTCTCTAGCGCATCCGATAAAGAACAGAAATCTGGATTGTCGGTTTTATTATATTCTTTCAAAACTTCTATAACTATTTCGTCAAGAGTAATCTCCGCTTCTTTTTTTTCAAGCAAAGACGTAATTTCTTCTTTTGTATTTGTGCCTTTTTTTATTAAATCAATTTGAGAAACAGAAAAACCGGCTTTGCGTAACACTGCAATTCGATTAAGAGTTTTAACATCATCATCTGTAAAGTTATAGTTACTGCAACCGCTGTATGATACATTGTTGTTTGGGAAAACCAGGCCCTTACTTATGTAGTAGCGGATGGTTTTATCTGTCAACCCGGTTAACGCGATAACTTCTTTAATTCTCATCAGAATCACCTCTTTCGCTTATTATACTATTTTACCTTAGGTAAAAGTCAATACTTAATTTGGTTAAACCCCAAAAAATAGAATTCCAGTATCGTAGGGGCGGATATCATCCGCCCGCCCAAAGGATATGCGGAGCATCATATAATTCAACCTCTCGAAGCCCTCTCCGGGAACGGAGAGGGTGCCGACGGAGTCGGCGGGTGTGGCGATATGCGGAGCATAAAGCGAATCCGGAATTATGAATTCGGAATTGAATATCATCCTCTGAAACCTTAATTGTCATTCTGAGGCGAAGCCGAAGAATCGCAGGTTTAAGAGCTTTTCCGGCAATGTGCCGCTGATGAGATCCTTCGCTGCGCTCAGGATGACAAAGCACTCAGGATAACAGCCGCAGGGAACGACGTCACAGGCGTTCCGGCCGTGCCGCAGGCGCGGAAATCAAAACAACTCAAAATGCAATCCCGCAGGAATCAATCCTGCGGGAAATTTTTATACCTGCGGCGTAAACAGCGCCTTTATCTTTTCAAAAATCTCTCTGAAAAACTCCGCTATTCTTTCAAAGAATGTCAGTCTTATCGTTATTATGCCGTTGTCCGCTCGAATGCCTCCGCCGAGGCGGTCGTTGATAAGGAACTGCGGATATTCCTCATAGGTATTCACATCCGCCTGCCCTTCGGAATAAAGCAGTGTCTTAGCCATTTTATCAAGATAGGGGCTCGTCATAGAATGATGGCAGTTTTTGAAAAACCAGGTCTGATCCCTGAAGAGGGCCGTATCCGCGTTCACCTTGCCGTCGGGCGAGATATATGAGCCCTCATCAAAAGTATCAAATGAGCCGGGATTAAAAAACGATGCACCGAACGAGGAATCTTTTGACATCAGCACTCCGTCGCTCATAGTCGCCCAATCTGCCGTTACGGGTATGCCCGTATAACCATAAAAGCAGAAAACATAGACCGAGCAGCTTTCATTGACCGCGAGCAGGTTTTCCTCTCTGCTGTTTCTGAAATTTTCGGTGAAATAATCCACCTTTACGAGAAAGCCCGTGTATTCGTCCTTTTTATCGGCGAGGAGGGTGTCAAAGATATATTCCTTGCCCTGCTCAACATCTGCATCGGGAACCATAGCCCAGATATTCAGCCAGTTGCCGAAAATAGGGAGCACCGATTTTTTATAGAGAAAATCATGCGCATCATGAATCAGGCCGTTTGCAAAATTGGCGACGGTGGAGACTATTCCCGCCCTGTTGAGTATATCCATAAGCCCGGTCAGGAGCTCGGCTTTCTCATTATTATCGAAGGCGGAGAGCAGGTATTCCGCGAGACCGCCCGAATCAATTATCATATTACCTTTAACAAGCTCCCCGGCGAAACCCGCGCCGTAAATCGCGGCGGCAGAAAAGCAGACGCTCCTGACCTTTTCGGTGCCGTAAGCGGAAAGATAGGTCAGCAGAACCACTCCGCCGTTGCTGTGGCATTCCATTACAACCTGCCCGAATCCGAGATCATCGGCAAGATAATTGACAAAATCGTTAAGCCGTGCGGCGGATTCATACGGATCTATACGCCAGTCATAAGTGAAGCTGATATCGGGATTCGCGAGCACCTCATCGCGGGTGGGATAGCAGAGATAAGCGCCGCTTCCTTCAATCAGCGGCTTGCCGTCCGCGCCGCACATAAGCGGTCGGAAAAGCTCGTTGACATAGGGCAGGATCGATTCCGTCAGCTTCTCGTAATTCTTATCAAAGGCAAATTTTGCGAGCGAGGGTATACATTTCGCCGCTGCGCCCAAAATATCATCCACATCGAGCGGCCAAATCCGATTGCTCTCGGGATTGTTCATATCCTCATAAATCGCCGCATTCATAAAGCCTCTGATATCAACATGGGGCAGTATCTGCTCCGCTGTCTGAGCAAAGCACGGCAAAATCTGCGCAAAGCAGATGACAGCGGCCAATATTATCGCAGGAATTCTCTTTTTCATTTTATCTCCCCGTTTTCGTGAAATCTTCAATAATTATAACACGGAACACATTAAATATAAAGAAGGAGTTTACACATTGAGATTATTTGTGGCGTTACGAATTCGCAAAATCTGTTACATATTTTCCCTGATTATTGACACTCTGCGAGCATGTGATATAATATCCGCGGTTAAAAAGTAAACGCAGGTATATAAAATGAAACACGGAATGAATATGACGCAGGGCAGTGCCCTGAAAAATATAATAAGATTTTCCCTGCCGATAATGATGTCGTCAATGCTTCAGTATAATTATCATATTGTCGATAACATCATAGTCGGGCGGTATATCAGCACCGACGCACTCGCCGCGGTCGGCAATGTAGGCGCGGTCAATTCCTTCATCATCGGCGCGGCGCTCGGACTGACAAGCGGATTCACAATTCCAGTCGCGCAGTCTTTCGGCGCGGGAGACGGCAAAAAAGCCTCTCATTACGCGGGCAGCAGCATCACCGTCTCATTTCTTATCGGCTGCGTGATAGTAGTAATCGCACACATTATTTCAAATCCGCTTTTGCGCCTTATCGGCACTCCGGATGAGATAATCGGGCTCTCCTCCGCCTACGTGAATATTCTGTATTTCGCAGTCCCGATTCAGATGCTTTCTAACAATTTTACCGCTATATCAAGAGCTGTCGGCGAGAGCCGCAAGCCGCTGTATTTCTTCATTGTCAGCGTCATTGTGAATTTTATCCTCGATCTGCTGTTTATCAGGAATTTCGGCTGGGGTGTTGAGGGCGCGGCATTTGCAACGATGATTTCTCACGCCGTTGCCGCCGTTCTCTGCGGAATATACCTTTTCAGATTCAATAAGAATATCGATATAAAGAAGAGTGACCTGAAGCTCGACTTAAGGACGGCCGGATATCAGGTGAAGCTCGGCGTGCCCGTGTCGATGCAGTTCACCATAACTTCAGTCGGCTCAATGTGCATGCAGAGCGCGGTCAACTCCTTCGGCGCGAATGTAATGGCGGGCATAACCGCAGCAAACAGGGTCGAAAATCTGACAAATATCCCGATGAGCGGGCTCGGAGTCGCTACCCAGACATTTGTCGGTCAGAATTTCGGAGCGAAGAACTACAAAAGAATCTCCGATTCGGTCAGAAAAATACTGCTGCTTGATATCCTGATAAGCATCCTGATGAGCACCGCTCTTTATTTCGGGGGGCCGTATGTGGTATCGCTTTTCATGAAGGAGATAAACCCCGAAATAATGAGCGTTTCAAAGAGATACATCCTCGCGATTTCGCAGTGTTATTCACTGGTCGCCGTTCTCTTTGTGTTGAGGAACTCGCTCCAGGGCCTCGGCTACACCTATGCCAACGCCATAGCGGGCGCGGGCGAGCTCATCGGCAGAATCTCGGTCGCATTCATTTTCAGCAAACTTATCGGTCTGCCGGCAGTCTGCTATGCGGCCCCCGCCGCCTGGCTCATGGCCGATATACCTCTTGCCGTCATCTTCATCAGAAAATCACGTGAAATGAAAAGGCTGGAAGCAGAGAGAGAGAAGAACCTGCAACACATAAATCGGCGGATGTAAACTGGAATATATGACAAAAAATCCCGAAGCGGATAGCTTCGGGATTGCTTTATTCTGTTTTATTATTCCCACTCGACGGTGGCAGGAGGCTTGGCGGTGATATCATAGACAATTCTTGTGATATCCCTGACCTCGTTCGTGACTCTGCTCGACGCTCTCTCGAGCACGTCGAAAGGAATGCGCGACCAGTCTGCGGTCATGAAATCATCGGTGGTGACGGCTCTGAAAGCGACCGTGTAGCCGTAGGTGCGGGCATCGCCCATAACACCGACAGAGCGGTTGTTTAGGAGCACCGCGAAATACTGATTCGGTTCATTTTCAAGACCTGCATTCTGAACTTCCTCGCGGAAAATCGCATCTGCTTCGCGCAGAATTTCAAGTTTGTCCTCGGTGATCTCGCCCATGATTCTAACGGCAAGGCCGGGGCCCGGGAAAGGCTGACGGCGCACAAGATTTACGGGAATACCGAGCTCGAGACCTACGCGTCTGACCTCATCCTTGAAAAGGTTTCTGAGAGGCTCAACTATCTCTTCGAAATCGATCACATCCGGAAGACCGCCGACATTATGGTGACTCTTTATCACCGCGGCGTCACCCTTTCCGCTCTCGATGACATCGGGATAAATCGTGCCCTGAACGAGCACATCAACCGAACCGATTTCCTTGGCAATATCCTCAAATACGCGGATGAATTCCTCGCCGATGATTTTGCGCTTCTGCTCGGGCTGAGTAACACCGGCAAGCCTTGTGAGGAAGCGGTCTTTCGCGTTTACCCTGATTAAATTGAGGCCCATCTGAGTCTTCATGACATGCTCGACAATATCACCTTCGTCTTTTCTGAGAAGGCCGTGGTCCACGAATACACAGATAAGGTTTTCGCCGATGGCTTTGTGAAGAAGCACGGCGGCAACTGAGGAATCAACGCCGCCCGAGAGTGCACAGAGCACTCTCTTGCCCGCAAGCTTTTCGCGGTAATTCTCCACAGCTGCAGCGGCAAAGTTTTCCATTGTCCAGTCGCCGGCGCACCTGCAAATTTCAAAAAGGAAATTGTGAAGAATCTTTTTGCCGTATTCGGTATGGGTAACTTCGGGATGGAACTGCACGCCGTAAATCTTCCGGCTTTCGTCGGCGAGCGCGGCGCAGGGGCAGTTATCAGTAACAGCAGTTATTTCAAAACCTTCCGGCGCACTGCTGATATAATCGGTGTGGCTCATCCAGCAGATGCTCTTTTCGGGCACCCCTTCAAAAACCGCGCCGCTTTTTACGGTCAGTTCCGTCTTTCCGTATTCGCTGATGTCGTTTGCACTCTCAATCACTCCGCCCGCCATATAAGCTATGAGCTGACAGCCGTAGCATATTCCGAGCACGGGAATCCCGGCATTCAGGATTTCCTTATCGTAATGAGGCGAATTCTCATCATAGACGCTGTTGGGGCCGCCCGTGAAGATAATACCTTTATAACCGCCGGAAATGATTTCTCCGACGGTTATCTTATTATACGGTATGATTTCGGCATAGACGTTCATATCCCTGACGCGCCTTGCAATCAGCTGATTATACTGCCCACCGAAATCGAGAACAAGTATTCTTTCCAATTTCTTCTCCTTTTCCCTTCCGGGGGAAGCCTGCGGTTATGCGGCGCCGCAGGCCTCCTTGTGTATATGAGTGTAAAATCGGAGATTGTCGGATCAGCAGACGCCCTGAGCCATCATTGCGTTGAGAACCTTCTCAAAGCCCGCAATGTTTGCGCCGGCAACATAATTCTTCTCCATGCCGTATTTCTTTGCGGCATCGTCCATATTATGGAATATATTGATCATGATGCTTCTGAGCTTGGAGTCAACCTCCTCGAATGTCCAGTTGAGACGCTCGGAGTTCTGGCTCATTTCAAGAGCGGAAGTCGCAACACCGCCTGCGTTGGCTGCCTTTGCGGGAGCGAGGAGAATATTGTTATCCTGAAGATACTTGACAGCATCAGCTGTGGTAGGCATGTTTGCGCCCTCGGCTACTGCTATGCAGCCGTTTGCAACAAGAGCTTTTGCATCTTCAAGGTTGAGTTCGTTCTGAGTTGCGCAGGGAAGAGCGATATCGGCCTTGACGGTCCAGACGCCTCTGCCCTCATGGTATTCTGAATTCGGACGGTATTTCTTATACTCGGTAAGTCTCTGGCGGTTGACCTCTTTGATTTCTTTGAGAGCCGCGATATCGATTCCGTCGGGATCATATACCCAACCGTTTGAATCGGAGCAGGTAAGAACCTTAATACCGAGCTGCTGAGCCTTCTCGATAGCGTAGGTGGCAACATTGCCGGAGCCGGATACGATAGCGGTCTTGCCTTTGACCTCAATGCCGTTGCATTTAAGCATCTCTTCGGTGAGGTAGAGAAGGCCGTAACCGGTTGCTTCGGTTCTTGCGAGAGAGCCGCCGTAGGAAAGACCTTTGCCGGTGAGAACGCCCTCGTGAAGGGACTTGATGCGCTTATAAGTGCCGAACATATAGCCGATTTCTCTTGCGCCGGTGCCTATATCGCCTGCGGGAACGTCGGTATCTGCGCCGATGTATTTATAGAGCTCGAGCATGAAATTCTTGCAGAAGGACATAATCTCTCTGTCGGTCTTGCCCTTGGGATCGAAATCGGAGCCGCCCTTTGCGCCGCCGATGGGAAGGCCGGTGAGGGAGTTTTTGAAAATCTGCTCAAAGCCGAGGAACTTGATGATGCTGATATTTACCGAGGGATGAAGCCTCAGACCGCCCTTGTAGGGTCCGATTGCGTTATTGAACTGAACACGGTAGCCGGTGTTAACATGGGCGTTTCCGTCTCTGTCAATCCAGGGAACGCGGAAGATAATCTGTCTATCGGGTTCGATAAGTCTCTCAAGAACGGCGTCGCGCTTGTAAGCTTCCTGATTAGGCTCGATAACGGGACGCAGAGATTCGAGAACCTCGGTGACCGCCTGAATGAATTCGGGCTGGTTTGCATACTTTGCATTGAGTTTTTTGATTGTTTCGTCGATGTAATTCATGTTTTTTCTCCTTTTTACACTGTATATATTATGGCTGAGCGCTGCGCGCTGCGCCAACAGATGCCTATTCTTTGTCAATAATTTCTTTTGCGACCTGCGCCTTGGAACGCCTTGAATCCATTGCATCCTTTTCGATGAAGCGGTGCGCCTCCTGCTCGGTCATTCTGTGTTTTTCCATAAGGATAAATTTTGCTCTGTTCACGAGCTTTATCTCCTCAAGCTTATCCTGCAGCTTTATTATCTTCTTCTCATCATTGAGAAGCCTTGCCGCCGTGGATGTTACAAGCTTGACTGCCGTATAAAAATCCTGCCTGGTTATCGGCTTCGGAACGGTCAGAACGCCGTAATCCTCAACCTTAGCGCAGATTCTCTCATAGATTTCGCCCTTTACCATAAGCATAATACCGGCCCTTGATTCGTAGGCGATATCCGCGGCAAAATCGCAGCCGAGCTCATCGGGAAGCGGAGAATCTATTATGATGATGTCATATCTTGTCTGCAGGAGTTTTCTTTTGGCTTCGCTCGCGCCGGTAACCGTATCAACCTGCCTGTATTCAAAGGAAAGAAGCATTGCCGATAAAAATTTCGCGCTCTGCTCCTTGCCCGAAACGACAAGCACGCTGTATCTTCTTTTTTCAACCGGCATTGACTTCCCTCCTTCCGTTAAGGTCAAGTGATTCTCAGCCTCTGCGGGCGTAGGTTTCTATAACTCTTGCGGGAAGTATTGCCCTGACGAATTCGCTCTGCTCAGCGGCTTTTATCGCTCTGCCGAAGCTCTGGGGCAGAGTCTCAATTCCGTCGAGTTCGTCTTCGTTGGTTTCAAAAAGATTCAGATCCGTGGACACGGGTGGGGTAAGATTATTCTCAATTCCGTCAAGACCCGCATAAATCAAAAGTGAATACGCGATATAGGGATTTGCCTCCGAGTCGGGTGAGCGCAGTTCCATTCTTTTGTATTCGCCGCTTGCCGCAGGAATTCTGATTAACTGCGATCTGTTTTCTCTCGACCAGGTTATATATTTGGGAGCCTTGAAAGTGCCGAGCCTTTTATATGAGGCTTCGGTGGGATTGAGAAAAGCGGTGATTTCTGCTATATGTTTAAGCACGCCTGCCATAAAGGGCTCCAAATAATCCTTGCCGTCGGCGGAGTGCGGAGCCATATTTATATGAAGGCCGTTGCCGCTGCATCTCGGCAGAGGCTTGGGCGAGAAATCAGCCCATAAACCGTGCTGTTCCGCTATTGCGGAAACGACAGATTTGAATGTGATTGAGTTATCAGCGGCCTCGAGGGCGTCGCTGTATTTGAAATCAATTTCATGCTGACCGGGGCCTTCCTCATGGTGTGAGCTCTCGGGGAGAATTCCCATTTCGCTCAGCGTGAGACAGATTTCGCGGCGGACATTGACGCCTCTGTCTTCGGGAGCGATATCCATATAGCTCGCCTCATCGTGAGGAACGCCGGTCGAGCGGCCGTCTTCATCCGTCTTAAAAAGATAGAATTCATGCTCCGCGCCGAAACTGACGCTGATGCCCTTCTCCGCAGCCTTTGCGACCGCACGGCTCAGAATATGCCTGCCGTCCATCTCAAAAGATTCGCCGCCTGGATATTTAATATCGCAATACATCCTGACTACCCTTCCCTGAGACGGTCTCCAGGGGAGAACGGACAGAGTCGACGGATCGGGGAAAAGGAAAAGGTCGCTCTTTTCTTCGCTGCCGAAGCCCTCAACGGCGGAAGCATCAATCGCGATTCCGCTCTCAAAGGCTCTGTCAAGCTCGCTCGCCATTATCGAAACATTTTTCTGCTTTCCGAATACATCGCAGAAAGCAAGGCGGATAAACATTACATCCTCCTGCTCGATGTAGTCTTTTACATCCTGAACGGTAAATTTCATATCGACAGACTCCTTAAAAAGTAAAAAAGGCGCACATCGCCTGCTGTGAGCAACCAATGAACGCCTTTGTTCAAGGGAGATTATATTCTTATTTAATATATAAGTCAATGATTTTTTGGCCGCCGGCTTCCATTTTTGTTACTTGCACAAAACATTTTCATATTTGCAAGTTTTTATTGTCAAAATTGCAAAAACAGATTATTTTGCCCCGAAAACCGAAAAAACTCCCTTGACAATGAAATATATCGGTGATAAAATTGCAGTATTGAAAGGCAAGGACGCCCGCTTGGGTGTCCTTGCCCCCTTTTGTTTTTATCAGGGAGGCGAAAATATGTGCAGTATCATGGGATTATCTTCATATCCCGCAGATTATGAAGAATTTGAAAAAGCCTTTGCAAAAACGACTTCCAGAGGCCCCGATGACGCAAAAACCATAAAGGCTGGCGGCGGTCTACTCGGCTTTCAGCGCCTGGCTATTATGGATCTGAATCCGACCGGCATGCAGCCCTTTGAGCTCGGCGAGAATAAGCTGGTCTGCAACGGCGAAATATACGGCTTCCGCAAAATCAAGACGGAGCTTGAAAAAGAATATAATTTCATCGGCGATTCCGACTGCGAAATTCTTCTGCCGCTCTATGAGAAATACGGCTTTGATATGTTTGCAATGCTCGATGCCGAATATGCGCTTGTCATCTATGACGGTAAAAAAGACTGTCTGATTGCCGCACGCGATCCCATAGGAATCCGCCCGCTCTTCTACGCTTTTGACAAAGACGGAAGAATAATGTTCGCAAGCGAGGCAAAAAACCTTATAGGTCTGTCCGATAAGGTTATGCCGTTCCCACCGGGACATTATTACGACGGAGAAAAGTTCGTCTGCTACAACGACATAGCAGATGTAAAGGAATATATTCACGCCGACCTTGACGAGGTCTGCAAAAACATTCACGACAAGCTCGTTGCCGGAATTGAAAAGCGCCTTGATTCGGATGCTCCTGTCGGTTTCCTGCTCAGCGGCGGCCTAGATTCCTCGCTGGTCTGCGCTGTTTCCGCTAAGCTCCTCAATAAGCCGATCAGGACTTTTGCAATCGGTATGAGCGAAGATGCAATCGACCTCAAATACGCAAAGGAAGTTGCCGACTACATCGGCAGCGACCACAGCGAAATAATCATAACCGCGGACGATGTCATCTCTTCTCTTGAGGAAGTCATTGCCGCTCTCGGAACCTTTGATATCACGACGGTCCGCGCAAGCATGGGTATGTATCTCATCTG
>JAFZOE010000359.1 GCA_017552845.1 Clostridia bacterium | reverse complement strand
TTCGCAGAGAAAATCGGTAAGCAGGCATCCGAGATATATTCTGTTTCCGTCATGCCCTGCACTTCAAAGAAGAGCGAATGCGATATTGATACGATAAACGGCTCAGATTCAAAGGATGTCGATATCGTTCTCACGACTAGAGAGATTTCCAAACTCATAAAGATTTTCGGCATTGATGTTGCGTCTCTCGATGAGGAGGAATTTGATTCCCCGCTCGGCGACGGCTCGGGCGCCGCAGTCATATTCGGCGCGACCGGCGGCGTCATGGAGGCGGCTCTGCGCTCTGCATATTATCTGGTAACGGGAAAGAATCCCGATCCCGACGCCTTCAAGGCGGTCAGAGGGCTCAACGGTCCCTGGCGCGAGGAGACATTCGCGATAGATTCGGTTGAAATCAAGGTCGCGGTTGCAAGCGGTCTCGGAAACACCCGCAAGCTTCTCGAAGCTATCAGAGCTGGTGAGGTCAGCTCTGATTTTGTTGAAATTATGGCCTGCCCGGGCGGATGTGGCGGAGGCGGCGGACAGCCCATCTGCGACGGCTTCGAGCTCGCCGGCGAAAGAGAAGAGGTTCTCTACGAAATAGATAAAAAGAATCCCATCAGATTCTCCCACGAGAATCCTTCGGTATTGAAACTCTATGAGGAATATCTTGAGACTCCGCTCTCGCATAAAGCTCACGAGCTTCTCCATACCGACCATTTCTCATGGTCTGCAATTAAATAAAATACGGACTGCAGGTTATGACCTGCAGTCCTTAGTTTTATCTTCTGTATGGGTTGCCGTAGAAATCTCCGCCCGAGTAATAGTTCCCGCCGGAAAAATCATATTGAGGCATTTCCTGCTGAGCTTTTGTCTCCGTTCCGTTTTCAATGATGTCATCGATGATTTCGGTCAGCGAGTTTATCGGAATCGCGAAGCCGATATTGTCAACCGAGGATTCGCTCGATGAAGAAGATGAATACTTGGCGTTTGTAATTCCTATCAGTTCACCGTTCATGTTGAAGAGAGCGCCGCCCGAATTGCCCGAATTGATTGCGGCATCGGTCTGAATCAGATTCATCGTCACTCCCGATGAGAAGGTAACCTCTCTGTCCTTGGCGCTGATGATTCCGCGCGTGAGAGTAAAGGTCAGCTCGCCGAGCGGGTTGCCGATTGCAACCACATCATCGCCCACATTTGCATTGTCCGAATCGCCGAGTGTTACGGGTGTAAGATTATCCGCATCGATTTTGAGAACAGCTATATCGTTTGTTTCATCATAGCCGACAAGCGCCGCCTCATAGCTCTTGTTGTCATAAGTCGTTACTTTTATTTCACTTGCGTCTTCTATTACATGATAATTCGTGACGATATAACCGTTTGCGGTGAGAATTACTCCCGAGCCTGCGGCCGCGGCAGAGGTGCGGAACCCGAAATAATTGACATTGGTCTGTGTTGTAATACCGACCGTCGAATTGACATTCGCGGCATAGACTTGAGCGGCGGTCATTTTTTCGCCTGAGGCAACCGATGTATAGGATACCTGCGATGTTGCTCCGCTGCTTTTGTATATCACCGTATCGGCCGATGATTTGCCGAGATTATAAGCAATTCCTCCGCCTGTCAGGAGCAGTGCGATAACGATAACGCAGGCGAGGAACGCCTTGAATTTTCCGTTCTTTTTCTTTTCACTTTTATCGCATTCGGTAAATGCGACAGGCTGCGGGGCGCTCTGCCCGGCTGTATCAAATTCTCTCTCATAAAAGCTGTAAAAATCATTATTCATATTTCATATCTCCTTTTTCAGCTCCGTTTCAGCGGCTGTTTCTTGCTTTCGCTGTCTTAATGATATGTGTTTTTCCTTAATGCTAGCTTAGAAATATGAAAACGGTTTGTTAATGAATTTTTGCGTTTTTCAGCAAATGTATGGTGTTGATATTGAAAAATAAAAATATATATGTTAATATAAATCTGTTACAGCATGAAGCTGAACATCCGGCAGAAGCCGCGGCTTTTATCTTAAATTATATGTCATGAAGGCATATGGCTCACCGAGTGGGCTGTAGGCCTTTTTATCTTTTATAAAACTATGGCAGGGAGAAGATAAGAATGAAAAGCGAAATCAGGGAAATGCTCGAAAAAGTTGAAAGAGGCGAAATATCCGCCGATGAAGCTCTGCTTAAAATCAAAAAGCAGCCTTTTGAGGACCTGGGCTACGCCAAAGTCGATCTTCACAGAGGTGTCAGGCAGGGCGCCGCGGAGGTTATTTACGGCGCGGGCAAAACGGTCGGACAGATTGAGGGTATCGTTGATTCAATGCTGAAAAACGGCGTTGAAACCGTGCTTGTAACCAGAATAACTCAGGAGGAGGCCGACGGGCTTTCTCAGAAATTTACTGTTGAATATAATAAAGACGCGCGAGCGGGTGTAATCGGAAAGATGCCTGCTCCCGACGGTATAGGAAAGATAGTCGTCGCGACGGGCGGAACCTCCGATATTCCGGTTGCCGAGGAGGCGGCGCTGACCGCCGAAGTTCACGGCAACGAGGTTGTGCGTTTATACGATGTCGGAGTTGCCGGACTTCACCGCCTGCTCGCCCATCTGGACGAAATCATGAGTGCATCCGTGATTATTGCCATAGCCGGCATGGAGGGAGCTCTCGCGAGTGTCATAGGCGGGCTAGCCGACTGCCCTGTGATTGCCGTTCCGACAAGCGTCGGCTACGGAGCATCTTTCGAAGGTCTTTCGGCTTTGCTTTCGATGCTTAATTCCTGCGCAAGCGGAGTATCGGTTGTAAATATTGACAACGGCTTCGGCGCAGGCTACCTCGCGGGTATGATAAATCATATGGAGGCTAAGAAATGAAAACTCTTTATTTTGACTGCTCAATGGGTGCGGCGGGGGATATGCTGACTGCCGCCCTGCTTGAATTATTTGACAATAAATCCGAAACACTTGCCCTTCTGAATTCCATCGGTGTTCCCGGCGTTGAATATGTTCTAGAGGATTCCGAAAAATGCGGGATTCACGGTTCTCATATAGCCGTAAAGATTCACGGCGAAGAGGAGGACGAAGAGCATCACCACCATGATCATGAGCATCATCACGAACGCCACCATCATCATTCATCGCTTAATGATATCAAAGAGATTATTGCTTCGCTGAACCTTTCGGATAAGGTTAAGGCGGATGTCAACGCCGTCTATGAAATAATAGCCGCCGCCGAGAGCGAGGTTCACGGCGCTCCCGTTGCTGAGGTCCATTTTCATGAGGTCGGCGCGATGGATGCGGTCGCCGATGTTGCGGCGGTCTGCCTGCTTAAAGATAAGCTCGCTCCGGATATTATTATGGCTTCCCCGGTGAATACGGGAAAAGGTCAGGTGAAATGTGCCCACGGTATTATGCCCGTGCCCGCTCCTGCCACTGCCCTTATTCTCAAAGGAATTCCCGCATATAACGATGAAATCAACGGCGAATTATGCACTCCGACAGGCGCCGCCCTGCTGAAATATTTTGTGAAGAAATTTGCTCCTATGCCCGTGCTGACTGTCGGCGCAATAGGTTATGGTATGGGCAAGAAAGATTTCGAGAGGGCAAACTGTGTGCGCGCGTTTCTCGGCGAGAGTTCAGAAAGCGAAGAATATATAGTCGAGCTTTCCTGCAATATCGATGATATGACTGCCGAGGAAATCGGTTTCGCCTGTGAAAGGTGCTTCAAGGCAGGCGCGGTTGAGGTATATACCATTCCCGCCGCCATGAAGAAAAACCGCCCCGGCACGCTTCTCTGTGTTATGTGCCGCGAGGCGGAAAAAGATGTGCTCATTAAAACGATTTTCAGATATACATCCACAATCGGTTTAAGGGAGAGTGTAAGCAGAAGATACACTCTGAACCGCGCCGAAGAATCGGTGCAGACGCAGATCGGTGAAATCAGAAAAAAGATTTCGACCGGTTACGGCGTAACAAAAGAAAAATTTGAATATGATGACATTTCCCGCATTGCAGGGGAAAACGGGCTTTCCTTTTCCGAAGTTCTGAAGAAAATAAAAGAGGAAAAAGAATAAAGAATAAAGAAGGAGATTATACTATGCATATGGCAGACGCTTTGCTTGCTCCTCCAGTCGCGACGGTTATGTATGCGGCCTCGGCAACGGTTGCAGGCGTATCAATCTACAAGCTCAAAAAAGAAGAAAAACTCGGCGATGAGCCGACCTATAAAAAACTGCCGACAATGGCGGTTATGGCGGCTCTCGTTTTCGCGGGTCAGATGATTAACTACACCATCCCCGGCACCGGCTCATCGGGGCATCTTTGCGGAGGCATGATGCTGACGGCTCTGCTCGGCCCGTGGGCGGCTTTCCTGTCGATGATTGTGATATTGACAATCCAATGTCTTTTCTTTGCCGACGGCGGTCTTCTCGCTCTCGGGGCAAATATCTGGAATATGGCTTTTTACGGCTGTTTCGTCGGCTATTTCCTGATTTACCGCCCGATAATGCAGAGCAAGCTCCTCGCCTCAAAAGGCGATAAGGCGGCAAACAGAGTCAAGATTATTCTTGCGTCAGTCCTCGGATGTATCATAACCCTGCAGCTCGGTGCATTTTCCGTTGTTCTCGAAACTCAGCTTTCGGGCATAACCGAGCTCCCGTTCAAGTCGTTCGTTCTGCTTATGCAGCCGATTCATCTCGCAATAGGCCTCATAGAGGGACTTATCACTTCGGCTGTGCTTATATTCGTAAATGAAACCAGACCCGAGCTTATCAAGGATATCAGACTCGGTAACGGTGAAAAGCAGAAGGGCTCGGTCAAGGCTGTTCTGCTGACGCTCACGGCGGTTGTGCTTATTGTCGGTGGTGGAATTTCCCTGCTTGCAAGCTCCAATCCCGACGGCCTCGAATGGGCGCTCTTCGGCAATAAAGATGCGGGATATGCCGAGAATATGGCTCTCGACGAGGAAAATTTCGGCGTTGAGAGCGGCGCATCCGAAAAGGCCGAAGCTATTCAGGAAAAGACATCATTCCTTCCCGATTATGCTTTTTCATTTGACGCCGAGAATCCGGCGGGCACTACGGTTTCGGGCATAGTCGGCTCGGCAATGGTCGCGGGTGTCGCGGCGCTGGTATGCCTCGCGGGCGGATTCTTCAGAAAAAAGGCGAAAAAGGCAGAAGATAGCAATAAATAAAAGATAACGGAAAAAGGCAGGTGAGAGAGGTGAATAAAGCTCAGAAAGCGGGCGCGGAGATTAAAGCGGTTGAAGCGCTCGCGCAGGGCAGTTCGCCCGTTCACCGCCTGTCTCCTCTCTCAAAGCTTGCGATGACACTCGCATATATAATCGTCACTGTTTCATTCAATAAATATGATTTCTCGGCGCTTATCGTGATGCTCCTGATTCCCGTCATCGGTTATCAGCTTTCGCTGATACCGCTCAAGACCTGCTTTTACAAGCTCAGGATAGTCCTGCCGCTTGTCTGCGCGGTCGGCATTTTCAATCCGTTTTTTGATAAGGAAATAATGCTGAAAGTCGGCGCACTAGGAATTCCCGGCGGCGTGGTTTCAATGCTGACGCTTATGATGAAAGGCGTATTCAGCCTGATGATGTCGTTTCTGCTGGTCGCGACCACTCCGGTTGACGAGCTCTGCCGCGGATTGAGGAAGATTCACTTTCCCAAAACGCTTGTCTCGCGTCTGCTTCTGACCTTCCGCTATGTTTCGGTTATGCTTGATGAAGCTGCGGTTATGACCGATGCCTATCATCTGCGCGCCCCCGGTCAGAAGGGAATCCGTTTCTCCGCCTGGGGAACCTTCCTCGGTCGGCTGGTTCTGAGAAGCTCTGATAAGGCGAACGAGATTTATTCGGCTATGCTTCTGCGCGGATATACGGGCGAATTCAATTATGCGTCTGCAAAAGAATACAGCAGACTTTCGCCTGCCGTTGCGATTGTTTTTATTGCGCTTTTCATTCTTGCCA
>JAFZOE010000358.1 GCA_017552845.1 Clostridia bacterium | reverse complement strand
TGAGCTTGATAAGCTGCTCGCCTGCAATCTTGCCGATTGCCGCTTCGTGGACCAGCTGGGCATCAACGCTGTTTGCCTCGAGCGAGGGAACTGCGAGGATTCTGCCGTTATCCATAATAATCGAATCGCATTCGGTGTGTCCGCTGCATTCCGCGTTGCCGATAACACAGAGATCGAGCTTCTGGAAGCTGCTGTCGCGCGCTACGGAGCGGGAAACAACATCCGCGCTCGAACCGTCTTCGGCAAGGGTTACTTTATAAATGCTCTCCGCCGTCTGCACGCCGTGAGTCATCAGGCGCTCGCGGACTATTAGCTTGGCATCTTTCTTAAGCTCTGCCACGGTTGTGCGGCGGGTTGAGTCAACGCCCTTTATCTGCACCATTTCCATCTCCATGGTGCTGCCTTCTTCAAGGTATGCCTCGGTTACGGGGTTGAGAATTCTCTTGCCGTCGCCGTCGCCCGAGCCGTAATGCTTTTCAACATAGCGGACCTTTGAATTCTTGCCGATGAAGAAGCGGTGGACGCCGTCATGCTGGCTGTCCTGTTTGCCGCAGTTGTCAATTCCGCAGCCGGCCACGATAAGCACATCGCAGTTTTCGCCGACATAGAAATCGTTGTAAACCGTCTCTTTGAGACCGCTCTCGCTTAGCACAACGGGGATATGAACGCTTTCTTTGACCGTGTTATCCTTGATTTTTATATCAATACCGCTGACATCTGTCTTACTTATGATATCAATGCTCGCGGTGGTATTCCTGCCGACGGATTCTCCGTTTGCACGCAGATTATATGCTCCCTCGGGAACATCGTGAAGGTCGGCGATTTCTCTCATGAGCCGCATCTGGACGGCATCGAGTTTATTCATTTTCGGCGCCTCCTTCCATTCTCGGGCAGACGCTCATCGCATAGCCGCTGCCGATAATCTCGGGCAGTATTTCTTCCTTTGTCCCGCTTTTGACAAGCTTGCCGTCAGCAAGCACGATAATCTCATCGGCTATGCTGAGAATTCTCTCCTGATGGGAGATGACGACAACAGTCCTTGATTTGTCTTTGCTTCTCATATTTTCGAATATACGGATAAGATTCTTGAAGCTCCAGAGGTCAATGCCCGCCTCAGGCTCGTCAAAGAGAGCGAGTTTCACGTTTCTCGCGAGAATAGTCGCGATTTCAATTCGCTTGAGTTCGCCGCCCGAAAGCGAAGAATTAACTTCGCGGCTGATATAATCCTTGGCGCACAGGCCGACCTCCGAAAGGTAAGCGCAGGCCTCGGAAACCGAGAGATTCCTGCCCTCCGCCATTCTCAGAAGATCGAGCACGGTGATTCCCTTGAAGCGCACGGGCTGCTGAAAAGCGAAACCGATACCCATTTTTGCTCTCTCGGTGATACTTTTTTCCGTGATATCTTCGCCGTCAAAGATTATTCTGCCCGCCGTCGGCTTCTCTATACCGGCGATGAGCTTCGCGAGAGTGGATTTTCCGCCGCCGTTCGGGCCGGTTATAACTATGAATTTGTTATCGGGTATTGATAAGTCAACCCCGTCTATGATTTCCTTATGCTTTCCGTCGCTCTGGGCGCCGAAAGAAACATTCTTTAATTCAAGCATTTGCGTCTCCTTCAGTATTCTTTATAAAAACCAAAACCTGCCATGAGGCAGGTTTTGATGGTGCCGGTGACCGGACTTGAACCGGTACGCAGTTGCCTGCGAGGGATTTTAAGTCCCTTGCGTCTGCCTATTCCGCCACACCGGCATAATATTGCAATCGATATTATAATTGTTTTAGGGGTTTTTGTCAACCTTTCTTTTTAAGTGTTCCTTATATAAGCGCTCCTTGTATTCATCGGTATATTCATAGCACCAGAGGTTGAAAATTCCCTCAAAATCCTCAAAGGTTTCATCGGGATAAACGCGCACATTACGGGGCGAGTAGGGGAGAGGAATATCAACCGTGCCGTTTGATGCAATATAGTATTCATCGGCGATTTCAATTGCAGTGCGGTTGCTCTCCTGGCGCGGCAGTTCCTCGTCGAATTTAATCTGAGTAACCGGGAACAGCGCGCATTTCGCGCCAGCCCTGCGGTAGAATTCCGGCGAGGTGCCCGAATGGCCGTGATGCGCCACCTGCATTATATCGCATCTGAGCGCATCGTTATAGCGCCTTATCATCACACTGTCGCTGTGAGCCGAGGCGTCTCCGGGGAAGAAGATTCGCGTGCCGGCACATTCTGCCATGATTACGCTCGATGTATTATTGAAATCAAGAGTTGAAAGCGGATGAATATCCTCATGGGTGCAGAGAACAGTAAGCGCAATATTCTTAACTGCAAAGCGCATTCCCGTATGCACCTTCACACGGCGTATTTCCGGGTGCATGTCGAGATTCTCCCTGAAATCGCGCATCCCGTTGAAAAACTGGATTTCCCACGGTGCGTCCCTGTGTGAAGGCGAGGGAAAATTATAATACACTGTGTCTATCGAAATCTTATCATAATGATAGGCAATTATATCATTGAATTTACCGATATGATCCTCGTGTGCGTGGCTGAAAAACCAGCCTGATACACGCGGTTTCTCCTCACCCGATATCTTCCTGAGGAACTCGATGATTCGGACATCGTCATTGACCGAATACCAGTGCGGAGTATCAATTATAAAGAAGCTGCCGTCGTCACAGCGCATGATATAACACATTCCGCAGTCTATAAGCGAATGGTCGACCTCAAACTGCCAGAGGACGGGCGGCTCGTTTCCCGATTTTACGGGCGAGGGGACGTATTCGCCGGTCATTCCGTCTGCAATGATTCTGATTGTTTTCTCAGAGGGAACATAATAAATATGAAGCAGATAATCTTTCCTGTATGTGCGCGAAAGATTTGAGTCAATATTATTTGAATCAATAAGATTAAAGCCCGCTTTTTCGGCTTCTCTGCAGAGTTCCTCAAAGCGGACGGCATCGGTATCTGCGACGACGAACATAAAAGTATCGTCGCCGCAGTCATATTTATCATCATATTTCAGTGTCGGAAAAACCGATGAAATATCTGTCATATATTCCTCAAAAAACTATGAAATGAAGTTTACGGGGTTCTGGGTTTCGCCGTTGTAGATCACCTCAAAAGGACGGTGCGGGCCGCTCGAGGTGCCGGTTGAGCCGACTCTGCCGATGGTCTTGCCGCCCTCAACGACCTCGCCCATGCGGACTGTTATCGAGCCCTCGAGCAGGTGGGCGTATCTGGTCTTGTAGCCGTCTCCGTGATTGATAAGTATCATATTGCCGTAGCCGGATGAGCTGTGCTGAACCACTTCGACCACACCGCTTCTTGAGGCGATGACAGGCGTTCCGCGGGCTGTGCCGTTATTGGTGCAAAGGTCAACTCCCTTGTGCCAGCCGCTGCTTCTCCAGCCGTAGGGCGAAGAGATATAGTGGCAGTGCGGAGCGGGCCAGAGGAAGCCCATTGACGATGCCTGGCCGATATATACGCCGCCGTAGGTGGTCTTTGTTCCGACCACGATTATTTCTTCTGTCGGAGCTATCAGAACCTCATCGACGCTGTAGGTGTTGCTGAGAATATCGTCAATATATACCTGAGTTGTCGTGACTCTCTTCTTGCCGTAAACGCCCTGCTGGCGGACTACTCTGTATCCGCTGTATTTTGTGACATCGCGGGTCGTGACTGTCGCATACGGGACTTCGACAACTTCGGAAGTGCTGACGCTCTTCTTGATGTTTATCATATTATGGGTATTGATATATGTTTCCAGATCCGAGGCATCCCACATCACATCGTCCTCATCGCGGTAGAGGCCCTGGACGTAGTCAATCTCCTGCAGGAAGCCGACCACATAGCCGTTTGCCTGAGCCTGCTCCTCATAAGGGGCGAGAATGTTATAGAATACGGTCTTTGCGTCCGCCTCGTTCTTGACGGCGCAGATGAATCTGTCATCAATATATATTCCGCAGGCGTGTGTAAGGTTTTCCGCGGAGTTTTCAATCATTTTATCCGATATCGTTCTCGCGTCATTTAGCTCGTCATAGGAGACGACCGCGAGCTCATAGCCGGCATTGAGATTGCCTGCCGCCTGAGTTGTCTGCTCCGAGGTTATGCTGTTTGACCTGAGACGGTCCATAACCATTTCTTTCGCTTCTATGAAAACCGACTCATCGCTGATATAGCCGATGCTCTCGTCGTTGTATATAACCTTCAAAGCGAAAGTGACGTTTTTCCAGTAGCTGAAAACGAAAATGAGTATTATAACTGAAATAACGGGCAGGGCGATATTGCCGATGGTTTTCAGCAGAAGGGTATGCCTGTCAACCGCTTTTTTGAAATAGTGCCATATAACTGCGGGGGTGGAGAGGGGATGGCGCAGTGATTTGATAATATTGCCGACCGAGGAATGAATCTCGGAGCGGAAAGTTTTCGCCTCTTCTCCGAGTCTTTTTCTGCGCCCGCCCGATGACATGCGTCTGCTTGTCACGGAATCTTTGACGGAATTGCGTAGTTTCACAAAAGGCACAAAGAGCAGGGCGAGCAGATCTCCGCCTGCAGATGTGATGAAATGGGAAACCGCATCGCCGAGCGAATAGATGAAATAATAGAGCGGGCTCTTTTCTTCGAGTTCAATATACTCAACCGGGCGCTTTTTACGCTTTTTCGCCTTCTTTTTCTTCGACCTGCGGACATTTTTGCCCGGGTCATTTGAAAATGCGCCGAGGTCAATCATCTCATCAAGTTTCGCGGTTTTTGGCTCGGGTTTTTCAACTCCCGCGGCAATATCCGCCTTCTTGATTGCCTCGTCGACCTCCTGCGTATAGCGGCGCTCGATATCGGCCCTGATGGCCTCCATCTCTCGCTCCTTTTTACGTTCGGCTTCGCGGCGCAGCAGTTCCTCACGCGAAAGGTCGCCCTCGGCAAATTCCTCGGCTATTTCGCGCGCGCTGCCGACCATCTCATCATAGAGGCTCTCCTCCGGTGAGACGGCTTCGTCATTATTCACTTTTTTGTTGTCTTTGTCCTGTGCCATATTAACTCCAAAAAAGCAAGGTTGTAAATTACTTATCCTTTAAGTATTTTGCAAGTGATTTCTTCCAGCCGGGCAGGCGGTCAAATCCGGCCTCGTCGAGTGATTTCTTCGAAAGGCGCGAATTATGCGGCCTTTTTGCCGGCGTCGGAAAATCCTCCGATTTTGCGGGGATAGCTTTAATATCTTTGCCCGCGAGACGCATGATTTCTTTCATGAATTCATATCTTGTGCAGAAGCCCTCGCTTGACGCATGATAGGTTCCGAATTTATCTGTTTCAATCATATCGCAGATGAGCTTTGCAAGATCCTTTGTGTAAGTCGGCGAGCCGGTCTGATCGTCAACAGCCTTGATTTCGCTCTGCCTGTCCGCAAGGGTCAGCATCGTATCGACAAAATTCTTTCCGTTTTTTCCGTAGGTCCAGCAGATTCTGAGAATAAATGAATCGGGGCAGTAATGCCTTATCTTCTCCTCGCCGTCGGCCTTGGTTTTGCCATAGTGGTTCAGCGGGTTTACCGGAGAATAGGTTTCAAACGGCTCTTCACCTTCGCCGCCGAATACATAGTCGGTGCTCGTGTAGAGGAGCTTAGCGCCGATTGCGTTGCAGATGCAGGCAATATTTCTCGCGCCGAGCGTGTTGACGGCAAAGCACTGCGCTCTTTCTTCCTCCGCTTTATCGACCGCCGTATATGCCGCCAGATGAATCACGGCGCCCGGCTTCTCATTGCGGATAAACTGCTGAATTCCGATTCTGTCCGTAACATCAAATTCCGGCAGATCGCAGCCGACAACTTCGTGGCCCCGCTCTCTGAGAGCGCAGACAACATCAGAGCCGAGCATGCCGTTTGAGCCCGTAACAACTATTTTCATATATAAATTCCTTTCGGGCATAATCAAAATTACACTATATTTTATCATATTTTTATAAAATACTCAATATTTTTTTCTTTTGGGGTATTATTTGAGCGGAATATGTGGTATAGTATAGTCACAAAACAATCGAAATGATGTGTTTATTATGAAAATCACAGTCAGCGCTCCGGCAAAAATAAATATATTTCTCGATATACTCCGCAAGCTCGATAACGGCTACCATTCTCTCTTTATGGTGATGCAGACGGTCGGGCTCTGCGATACTGTCACTCTCGAAAAAGCGGAGAGCGGAATCGCGCTCACCTGCAGCGATTCAGATATCCCGACCGATGAAAAAAACACCGCTTATAAAGCGGCGAAGGTATTTTTTGAATATACAAATATCAGATCGGGAATAAAAATCGATATAGAAAAGAATATTCCCCATGAAGCCGGGCTCGCAGGCGGCAGCGCGGATGCAGCGGCGGTTCTCAGGGGAATGAACGAATTGTTTGAAACCAATCTGAGTTCGGGCGAACTCTGCTCTCTCGGCCTTAAAGTCGGCAGCGACGTTCCGTTCTGCACAGTCGGCGGCACCTGCATAGTCCAGAATACGGGTGGTATAATCTCGCAGGTGAAACCGCTGAAAAAGTGCTTTGTTCTGCTTGTGAAACCCGAAAGAGGTGTATCAACCGCCAAAGCCTATGCAGATGCCGATGAGGTCTATCTCTATCACCCCGACAGCGTAAAGATTATGGATTGCTGTGAGAAGGGGGATTTTGAGGGTATCTGCAAATATGCCGGCAATGTGTTCGAGCAGGTTGTCGAAGTGCCCGAAAGGGTCGAAATCAAGCGTATTATGCGCCTTCACAACGTTTCGCTCGCCCAGATGAGCGGCAGCGGACCGACCGTATTCGGCCTTTTTGAGAATAAAGAAGACGCCGAAGCGGCCGCAGCCGACCTCGGCGAAAAATACGGAAAAGTTTTCATTACCGAAACGGTTTAATTATTAGATTATCAAAACTCCCGCAGATTTTCTGCGGGAGTTTATGCTTTTTATTTCAGCGCATCGTAATATCTGTATTGCGTGAAAGAGTCTGTATCCGGCAGGATTTCCAGAATTGAGTATCCCTGGAGCCATTCGCTTTCGGGCAGGCCGTCTCTGTTGAAGCCGTATGAGCCGTAGCCTGAGGTTTCAAGATAGCAGAGCTTGATTCCGTCAACCTCAACGCCGAAATTATTCTTGTGATCGTGGCCAAAATATGCGGCCGAAACGCCCGCTTCCTTCATTGCGTCAAAGAGTCCTATGTTGAATACGGTGGAGCATACTCCCTCTTGCTTATCGCCGATATAGAAGTTGCCTTCCTCGGCGGCGTCGCCCATCTCGGGAAGCGGAATATGCATGAGCATTATTGACTTGTATTCATCGCCGTAATCCTTTTTGAGGGCGGCGGCTTTGTTTTTGAACCATTCCACTTGATTCTCATGAGCGCCGTCATAAGGTGTTCTGTCGCCGGTATAATTATAAAACTTTATCTGTTCGTCATTCAGCTCGTCAAATGTATCAAGGCAGAATATCGTTTCAAGATGGTTGCCATCCTTATCGAGCAGGTTTATCGCGTAGTTGCAGTTTCCGTCGATGTCGGCAACGCCTTTTCTCATAATGCATCTGTCATAGGATGAGAAGATATCGACCATCTTTTCGCGTGTAATCGAATAAGGATTGTCTCCTTCGTGATTGCCGAGAATGCCGCCCCAGTAAACGCCGAGCTTTTCGAAGATTTCAGCCAGCTGATGCGAGCGCTTAGTGTTGAATGCGCTGGTGACATTGTCGCCGCCCAAGAGCACAAGATCCGGGTTTTCCTTCTGAATCGCGGCAATCATATTTCCTATTGTTACATTCGAGGTCTTGTTTTTGCCGTCAAGATGCATATCGGTCAAGAGCAGAATTCTGAACGGCCCGCCGTCATTCTTTTGCAGGGTTACGCTGTCAGTATCGTCGGCGGTTATTGTGACCGTGTCGTGATTGAGCGGCTCTATATCCTTGATTTTGTAATTCAGCGGATGCGGGAGCTGAGAGTATGCGATTGCGCCGCCTGCGATAAGAACTACGAGCAGAACGCAGATAATAATTTTGATTATTTTACCCTTTTTCATTTTGACCGCTCCTTTATTGTTTTTATGCTTTAATCATACTCAAAATCTGTGAATAATTCAATATTTTTCGGTATATTTTTTATTCGGATTGACTTTTTATCTTCATAATATATAATAGGGGTGAGGTGAACGGTATGAACTTCCCCGATTATTACGGCTACGGCCAGCTTTTTGCATTCAGCGGAATTGACGGCGAAAACTCCCATGACGAGGATTTCGTCGGTATGCTTATGCCCGGAAAGATAAGCATTCGTTTTGACGCGCCCGATGCAGTGACTCTTTCCGTTCCCTGTGAGATTGAGAAATTCGATGCCGTTTTTTCGGATGTGATAACGGGCGGGGAAGTAAAAATTGTATTTTACGATAAGAATACCGTGCTCGGATTTTTTGTAAATGAAATCAGTATTTTTTCCGAGAAAAACGCTCCGGTCAAAGCAACTGGAAACGCCCGCATTCTTTCAGCCGACGGCTTTTGCTACTGCCTTCTAACGAGCGGCAGAAGATTCGCTTTTTGCCGTGAAAAATCGGAGGAAACAGCGCTCGCCGCCTCGGAGGAAAAAATCAATGCCGATATAGATGTAATTTGCGAAAAGCGGCTTGATTACTACCGAAAAATGCCCGCATGCGAATATCCCGGATTCGAAAAACTCTATTATAAATGTCTCTCAATAAATAAGGTAAACGTCTATTCACCTCAGGGCGGAATCAACTGCCGCTCAACGACTCCCGACCGCCTTCCTCACCGCCATATCTGGCTCTGGGATTCCATGTTTCACGCCATGGCAATTGCGGACTATGATGCTGCGCTCGCGAAGGATTCAATCAGGGCCGTTCTGCAGTGTCAGAGGGAGGACGGCTTCATTCCCCATATGATAAAGAGCCGCGAGAATATATCGGATATTACTCAACCGCAGGTTATTGCCCTGGCGGCGCTGAGCGTTTATAAAAAAGACGGCGATAAATCTTTTCTCGCTTATAGTGCCGATAAAATTGCCGCTTTTCTCCTCTGGTTTACCGAAAACAGAGATCTGAATAAAAACGGTCTTTATGAGTGGAAAACCGATTTTGCAAATACGCGCTGCCGGTGCGACGAGAGCGGAATGGATAATTCCCCGCGTTTTGATACTACCGAAACGCTCGATGCAATCGACTGCTCCTGCTTTATGGCAAATGACTGCCGCTGTCTGGCGGAGATTTATTCGATTCTCGGCGAGAGTGAAAAATCGGAAGAATTCAGACAGCTCGCCGATGAAACGGCGGAGAAAATCAATTCTCTTCTCTGGGATGAAAATGCCGGAGCTTATACCGACAGGGAATTCTCGGGCGGCCTTAACGGAGCGCTGACCTGCTCATCGTTCCTGCCGCTTTTCGCGGGAATTTGTGATGAGGAGCGCGCCGGAAAGCTCGTTTCCCTTCTGCTTGATAAGGATAAATTCGCATCTGAAATGCCGGTCCCGAGCATTGCGCGGGACAATGAGTTTTACGGCGCGGATATGTGGCGCGGCTGCACCTGGCTCAATTATAATTATTTTATCATTTCGGGCCTTAAAAGATACGGTTATACAGAGCTTGCCGGTTCGCTTGCCCGCACCACTCTCGAAAAGGTCAACAAATGGTTTGAGCTTACCGGCAATGTCTTTGAATTCTATGATGCCGAGGATAAGACGGCGCCTTGGCATCTCAACAGAAAAGGCCCTCAGCCCGAGGTCCCCGATTACCGCAAAAAGTATCACGCGATTACCGATTACAACTGGTCGGCAAGCTTCGTGCTGATGCTTCTGAGAGGGGAATACTGAGAGCTTTGCGGATGTTTTCAAAAAGTATTTGATTTTTATATAATATATGATATAATAAAATAGTTAAAGTATTCTTACAGGAGTTGAAATGTGTAAGATGGCAATAAAGCAAATGAAAAGAACATTGACTTTATTATTATCGATTGTAATCGCGCTCGGAGTATTCGTGCCTGCATTCGCGGCGAATATTACGGGCATCGATGAGAATCTGCCAGAGCTCGATGTCAAGGTCGCGGCGCCTCCGGGAACCTATGATAAAACCAGAGCGTCTCAGATTACTGGCACGCTCAACGGTCAGAGCCTCATCACGACCGATTTCCGCAAGGAGACCGCGTCAATCGAGTGGATAATCATGATTGACACATCGAAATCATTATCCGAGGAGCATTTCAAGGCTCAGAAGGATGCCTTGCTCGAGGTACTCAAGACTCTGCGCGAAACCGACCGCCTAGTGCTCTATACATTCGATGATACCGTCAAGCAGAAGCTCTACGGCAGCGAAAGCGCCGCG
>JAFZOE010000357.1 GCA_017552845.1 Clostridia bacterium | reverse complement strand
GGGGCGACTGTCGGATTCTCCGCCTCGAGCAGGTCGGAGCAGAGCTCCGCGAGCG
This sequence comes from Clostridia bacterium, assembly GCA_017552845.1. Taxonomy (GTDB): domain Bacteria; phylum Bacillota; class Clostridia; order Oscillospirales; family Acutalibacteraceae; genus CAG-177. Next base: position 8,451 of record JAFZOE010000357.1, on the reverse strand, counting down.
AACTTTCGCCGATACCCATAGTCCTTATTTCATGAGAAACTATCGTATATCCCGAATACTCCGCAAGATACGGTTTCACGCTCTCCTCAAAGAGCGGCTGCATCTCATAGGGCGGGCCGGGCAGGATGACAAGGCACTTGCCGTCTTTTTTCATTCCCATTCCGGGAGCCGTGCCGTTTTTATTCTCAAAAACATCTCCGCCCTTGGGCACATAAGCCTGCTTGAGGTTGCTTTCGGGCATATCGATATTCTTTGAAGCAAAATATTTCTTTATCTTTTCCGCGACGTGAGCGTTGAATTCAAGCTCAAAGCCGAATTCGCGGCAGCAGACCTCGGCGGTGATATCGTCGGGAGTCGGCCCGAGGCCGCCGGTAGAGATGACGATATCGCTTCTGCCGAGCGCGGTTCTGACCGCTTCGGCAAGGCGGGCGTGATTGTCGCCGACCGTCGTATGGCGCAGCACGGATATTCCCATATCCGCGAGCGCGCGGGAGAGATACTGCGAATTTGTATTGAGTATGTCTCCGAGAAGAATTTCGGTGCCTACCGAAAGAATTTCACAAACTGCCATAATCAGTATCCTATCACAACGAGGCGGGCGGTTTTTGCCGCTTCCTCAACCATCGGTTTCCAGTCAAACGCCTCTTCCGCCTTTTCAACATAGTCGAGAGTCGGTCTGGTGCGCGGATGCTTCGGGGTGAATACCGTGCAGCAGTCCTCATAGGGCAGAACCGAGAGGTCGAACGTATCCGTCTTATTTCTCGCGATGGCTATGACCTCATCCTTATCCATGCCGATAAGCGGCCTGAATACGGGAATTTCACAAACTGCGTCGGTGCAGGCGATTGCAGGCATTGTCTGGCTCGCGACCTGGCCCACGCTCTCGCCGGTAATCAGAGCGCCCGCGTTTTCGCGCTCTGCGATAATCTGAGCCACGCGCATCATCATCCTGCGCATGATGACCGTGAATATTTCCTCGGGGCAGTTATCCTTGATGCTCTCCTGAATCTCGGTGAAATGGACTACCCAGAGGCCTATTCTGCCCGAGAACATCGAAACTTTTTCGAGGAGCTTATGCACCTTCTGCTCCGCCTTTTCGCTGGTATAGGGCGGGGAGGCGAAATGAACCGCAGTGAGCGAGAGACCGCGCTTTGCCATCATATAGCCGGCAACGGGGCTGTCGATTCCGCCGGAAATAAGCAGGCAGGCTTTGCCCGCGGAGCCGGTCGGCATACCGCCCGCGCCCTTTATCTGTTTGCCGTGGATGACTGCGCTGGTGTCTCTGATGTCTATATTGACCGTAATATCGGGATTGTGAACGTCAACTTCAAGATGGGGGAATTTGCCGAGCAGATATCCGCCCGCCTCCCTGCAGATTTCGGGGGAAGTCAGCGGGAATTTCTTATCCGACCTCTTTGCCTCGACCTTGAAGGTGGATGCGGATTCGAGGTCCTCTTCAAGATAATCGGCCGCGTTTCTGAGGATTGTCTGAAAATCCTTTTCGCAGGCGATGGCTCTCGAATATGCGGCTATGCCGAATACCCTGCCGATTCTCTCCGCCGCCTCGTCGAGATCGATATTCTCATCGAGGGGCTCCGCCATTATTGTTGACTGCTGAACCTCGAAATTGAACTGCCCGAGGGATTTGAGGCGCAGTCTCATATTCTTGATGAGCATATCCTCGAAGGTTCTGCGGTTTAGTCCTTTGAGGGCGAGCTCGCCGTTTTTTATCAGAATTACTTCTTTCATGTCTGTTCCTTATCAGCGGATTTTTCTTATTTCGCTCTGGCCGAGTTTAATCATCCCGGCGAGATAATCTATTTCGCTCTCTGTCGTGAATCTCGAGAAGCTGATTCTCAGCGCGCTTTCGACAGCCGCGTTCTCAAGACCCGCCTCCGCGAGCACTCTGCTCTTTTTGCCCTTCGAGCAGGCCGAGCCGCTCGAGACGCAGATTCCTTTTGACGAGAGGAAGTTGAGCATCGGTTCGGACTTGATGCCGGTAACCGAGATATTTGTGACATAGGGCAGGGCATCGGGCGCGGAATTTATGATTATGCCGCCGTTCTCTTCGAATTTTGCGAGCATATACGCTTTTAAGCTTTCCGCTCTTTCGAGACTCTGCTTCAGATCGGGTATTGCCTTTGCCGCGGCGCCGAAGCCTGCGATTGCGGGCATTGCCTGAGTGCCGGGCCTTATCTTCATTTCCTGCTCTCCGCCGAATGCGCGGGGCTGAATTTTGACTCCGCTTCTGATATAGAGAGCGCCTGCGCCCTTGGGGCCGTGAATCTTATGCGAGCTGACGGTCACCATATCCGCGCCGAGAGCCGAGGGTTTCACGGGCATTTTGCCGAAGGCCTGCACGGCGTCGCAGTGAATCAGTGCGGGAGCCTTTGCTCTTGAGACCGCCTTTTTAATGCTTCTCACCGGCAATATCGAGCCGAGCTCGTTGTTGACGAGCATCATCGTGACGAGAATAGTATCGGAATCAACGGCATCGTAAATATACTTTTCGTCAATTCTGCCGTATCTGTCGGGTTTTATCTTTACGATTTCAAATCCTTCGGCCGCGAGCGCGTCGAGAGCGGAGTCAACGCTCGGATGCTCGATTGCCGTTGAGACTATTCTTCTGCCGAGACGCCTCATCTTATAAGCCGCTCCGAAAACGGCGAGATTGTTGCTCTCCGTTCCGCCCGAGGTGAAATAAATCTCCTCCTTTTTGCAGGAGAGGGCGGCGGCGACATTCGCTCTGGCATCCTCGAGAATGCTTTCGGCCTCGCTTCCGGTGAAGTGGAGAGACGACGGATTTCCCCAGCCGTTTTCGACTGCGTTCATAACCGCTTCGGCCGCCTCGCGGCACGGTTTTGTGGTGGCGCTGTTATCAAAATACCCGCGGTTTTCCATACTCTCTCCTTTCGCAAAAACTGCCCTTTTTTCTCTGACGGGGTTGAGGCCCGTTTGGGCGTATATATGGTGTATTATACTATAAAATAATTATTTTTTCAAGTTTTTATTTTTTAATACTTTAATACTTGATTTATAAAGGGGGCTTGTGATACAATATTACGGATAATATGGAACAGAGCGCCCGGACGTTCCTGTTCCCGATTTCAGACTGAGGGCGGTGAGAAAATGAGCAGAATACTTGTGGCTGAGGATGAGCCGAGAATGAGGCGTCTTGTATGCGATTTCCTCAAAAATTCGGGTCACGAAACCATAGAAGCGGCGGACGGCAGGCAGGCCATTGACGCCTTTGCTGCGAATAAGGGCATCGACCTCGTTGTCTGCGATATCATGATGCCCGAGGTCGACGGCTGGGAGGTATGCAAGACCATCAGAGAGACCAGCTCCGTCCCGATTATCGTGCTCACCGCGAGAAGCCAGGAATTCGACGAGCTCGTCTCATTTGAGAGCGGAGCCGATGATTTCATCACAAAGCCGTTCAGCATGCCCGTTTTCATAAAGAGAGTCGAGGCCCTTCTCAAGAGGTCGGGCGCCGTCAGGGAGGAATCCTCGCCCGACATCATTTCAATAGACGGCCTGAGAATAAATATCCCCGCCCACGAGGTCAGCCTCGACGGCAGAGTGCTGGATCTGAAAATCAAGGAATTCAGCCTGCTCGAAAAACTCGCTTCAAATCCGGGCAGAACCTTCTCGAGAGAAGTGCTGCTCGACGAAATATGGGGAGTCGATTTTTACGGCGACAGCAGAACAGTCGATTCCCACCTCGCGCGTCTGAGGACCAAGCTCGGCGTCTGGGGCGAAACGCATATCAAAACCGTTTTCGGCGTCGGCTACAAAATTGAGGTGAGCGGGGAATGAAAAAGTTTTTCTCTTATCTCGGTTCAAAAATAAGGGTCAAACTGTTTGCCGCAATCCTGCTAGTCCTGCTGGTGTTTTTCGTGATTATCTCGCTCGTTTCCGAGCCGCTTCTTTTCAGCGCCTTCACGCGCAGCACCTACGGCAGGCTCTCCGAAGTTGCGGAGAAAATCGATTATCTTGTGCCCGATTCAGGCACCTACTACTTTGACCTTTACGCTCTCTCCCAGAATTACGGGGCTGAGTTTGAAATAGTTGACGGCGACGGTTTTCTGCTGTATAAGAGCAGCGGCGGCGGCTCGGCGATAGGTATTGAACACTTCCCGACTCCGGGCTCGATGGACCCGCAGTATTCGGATATGACCGTCTCCGCGAGATACGGCGACAAAAAATTCAAATACAAGAATTTCGAAATCAAGAAAAAGAACGCGACCAACGCCGATTATTTCATCTATCACGACAGCATTTCAACCGGCGACACGGTCTATGTATTTTATCCCGTGGCGGATATCGAAAACGTCGTCAGGGTTGCGGAATCGGTCTATTCCGTGATTTCAATTCTCGTCATCACCGTGCTCGGCATCATATTCTTCATCATCATTTCCAGATTCGTAAAACCCGTTGAGGAAATGAACAATGTCACGAAGGATATGGCGGCGCTGAACTTCGACCGCAAGTGCAACGACTACGGCAAAGACGAAATCGGCGAGCTCGGCAGGAGTATAAATACGCTCTCCGACAAGCTCGACTCCACGCTCGACGACCTCAATGACAAGAATAAACAGCTCGAAAAGGATATAGAACTTCGCCTCGCGCTCGACAATGCGAGAAAATCATTTATCAGCAATGTTTCCCATGAGCTCAAAACCCCGATTGCCATCATCTCAGGCTACGCGGAGGGGCTCAAGGAGGGCATCAGCAGCGATCCCGCGATTATCGGCGAATACTGCTCGATTATCATGGATGAGAGCCGCAAGATGAATGAGCTTGTGCTCGAGCTTCTCGAGCTCTCGAAGCTTGAGAGCAAATCTCAGCCCTTCACCCCCGATTACTATGACCTCGGCGAAAACGTCAGGATTCTTCTCGGCCATCTGGCCCTTGAGATTGAGGAAAACGCAATCACGGTCGATAACCGCGTGCCGCTCTCTCTCGAATGCTACGCGATGGGCGAAAAGATCGATATCGTTCTCAAGAACTATATCACCAACGCAATCTCCCACTGCGCGGGAGAAAAGCGAATATCGATTATCAGCCGCAAGATGAAGAACGGTTGCGTGCGCATTTCGGTAACCAATACCGGCGAGCATATCGCCGAGGAGGATATAGCCGAAATCTGGGACAGCTTCTACAGAGCCGACAAGGCGCATAACAGAAACGCGAACCGCTTCGGCCTGGGCCTGTCCATAGTCAAGAGCATTATGACAAACCACCGCTGCAAATTCGGCGTTGAAAACGTCGAGGGCGGAGTTGAATTTTATTTTGAAGTTCCCGAAGGTCCCGATTACTATGAGAATTACTCCGAAGGCAATTAAAAAGAGAATTGTTGCGGCTGCCCTGCCGGCGGTCCTGCTCTGCACGCTCCTTACATCCTGCGGCGGAGCCGGCGCAGGCGTGACGGTCATAAACGGAGTTGCCTCACGGAATACTATCAGCAAGCCTTCGAGCGATGCTTCCCTGCATTTTTCCTCCCCCGAGGAAGATTACGCGGATACGGGAATCTCATCGGGTTTCATCGAACTGCGCCTCGATGAGAGGACGGAATCATTCGGAATTTATGATTCCTCCGCCGGCACTCTCTGCACCGCCCTTCCGCCGAGGCCCGAAGGAAACACCCTGCCCGCAATCAATTCGGGAATGGTCAGCCTCAGGGTTATCGCAGGCACCGATATCTATCTGCTCAACAGCCAGGATAATTCGGTCGCTTACGGCAAATCCTCGGTCAAGCAGGAGAAGGACGGCTGCATATTCTCCTATGATATCTTCCCTTCGCCCGATACGGCTTCAAAGAAGATTTTCAATCATTCCGATATAGGCTTTCATATCGATATGGCGGTCCGCCTCAAGGACGGCAGCATGAACGTCAATGTCAGATGGACCAATCTGACGGGCAACCCGGAAGCCTTTATTGAAAGCATTGAGCCGCTCAATTATTTCGGCGCTTACAACACCGCCGAAAAGGGCAATTTCCTCTTCGTTCCCGACGGCTGCGGAGCGGTTATAAGCACATCCGTATTCGATGAATCGTTTGAATCGCTGTCGTTTGCGGTTTACGGAGCGGATCCCTCATGCCCGGCCGAATACTCGGGTTCTGCGACAATCCCCTCATTCGGCATAAAGAAAGGCGATTCCGCATTTGCCGCGCTTATCGAAAACGGCGACGCGGCCGCGGTCATAAACGCCGAGAAGGCGACCGGTCAGACCGGATTCAACAGAGTTTACTCCTCTTTCAATATCACCCCTTCGTCATATAAAGACACTACGCTCTGCATCTCGAAATCACAGAGCGTTGACAGCATAGATATCTGCTACAGATTCCTCTCGGGCAAAAACGCGACCTATTCGGGCATGGCCTCGGCGGTCAGGGAACAGCTCATCAGGGACGGCGTGCTCTCATCCCGCGCGCCCGAGTCGGCGGACAGCCTGCCGTTTTTCCTCACTCTTACCGGAATCGGCAAAAAATCCGTCGGTTCGCTTGAGTATCAGAGTGTTCTCACGGATTTCGACCAGGCTCAGGATATGTTGGTCCGTATGAAAAACAAGGGCATAGACAATGTCAATGTCAGATATGCTGCGGCGAAGACAGGCGGCAGCGACCAGACGGATATCACCTCTTCGCGCTTTGCGGCGCGTCTCGGGGGCAAGCGCGGCCTCGCTTCTCTGAGCGAATATATCACAAATCAGAATATGAAGCTTTTCATAGATATCGACATTCTCTCATCGGCCAAGGGCTTCAGGGGCAGAAACGCCTGCGCCATCTCGGGCGAAGACACCGGCTACACCCCGTCGAATTCCGTTGTTTCGGCAATGGGCGTCAGCCCCGCAGTAAGGTCACTGCGCAGGGTGTCGGCGCTCAGGAAGGCCGTCGCGGCCGTTCTCTCGCGCTCGAGCGAAGGCAATTACACCGGCGTTTGCCTCAACGACGCGGGAACTCTGCTCTATTCCGATTTCTCGCAGGACGGAATGCTCCGCCAGCAGGCGTCCGAGACCGTTGCGGGAACTGTTTCCCCTCTCTCGACCGGCAACGAAATAATGACGGTCGGCGGCAATTTCTATATGCTCAAGAATATAGGCTCGATAGTCGATCTGCCGCTTTCCACCGGCGTTTCAAAGAGCGGAGCTTATACGCCCGTTCCGTTCCTTCAGCTGATTCTCCACGGTATCGCCGATTATTCGGGATATGCTATAAACGAGAGCTCGAATTCGGATGAGACGCTTCTGAGATATATCGAATACGGTGCCTGCCCGCACTATAAATGGAATTACAAGGCCATCAGCGGAAACGGCGAGAGCGATATTTACTATTATGACAATACAATCAATTCGGCGGCGGATTTCTACGCCGAGGCAAACACCTGCCTCTATGACCTGCGCGATGCGCGAATGACCGATCATTATAAGGTCTCGGACGGCGTTTACTGCACCGAATACGATAACGGAGCAATGATTTATGTAAATTATACCGACAGGGACGCGACCGTGCGCGGCGTTGTGGTCGAAGCGGGCGGATTCCTGCGGGTCAACTGATATAAAGGAGAGATACCATGCCAAGCATCAAAACAACAGTTACAAAAGAAATCAGCGAAAGCACAAGAGATAATCTGATTAAGAAATTCGGCGAAGCCATCGCCCTTTTTCCGGGAAAGAGCGAAACCTGGCTCATGCTGAGCTTCAATGACAAAACCCCGATGAGCTTCGGCGGAAATTCGGCTGACGACTGCGCCCTTCTCGAAGTCGCGCTCTTCGGCTCGGCTGCCGATTCGGCCTATGACCGCATGACTGCGGCGCTCTCCTCGATTATAAACGAAGAACTCGGCATCGCTCCCGACAGAGTCTATATCAAATATGAAGAGACCGACCACTGGGGCTGGAGCGGGCGTAACTTCTGATGAAGGAAGATAAAAAATCGCCGTTCCTCGCGCTGGCGGCGGCGCTGCTGATATTCGCGGTGCTGATGATATTCAAAATCATCGATTCGCCGGGCGCGGGCTCGCTGAAAGCGGTCAGCGTTCCCGAAACGCAGACGGTTATGGACCGCGGGCTGACTGAAATGCAGGTCGAGGAACTGATAAATATAAACACCGCCTCCGAGGAGGAGCTTGCGACTCTTGCCGAGGTGGGCGAAGTCAAGGCGCGGGCAATTGTGGAATTCCGCGAAAAATACGGAGATTTCCGCAGTATCGACGAGCTTACGCTGGTTGAAGGCATAGGCGAAGTGACCGTCGAGGCAAACCGCGGCAGAATAACGGTTTAAGAAATTCTCAAGGAGATGATATATATGCCTTACGCAGACAGAACAGAAATAAAAAAGCTTTATGAAAGCCCCGAGGCATTCGCCGACAAGACCATAACGGTTTACGGCTGGGTGCGCACTCTCAGGGATTCAAAGGCAATCGGATTTATCGAGCTCAACGACGG
>JAFZOE010000356.1 GCA_017552845.1 Clostridia bacterium | reverse complement strand
GCTATCCTCACCGAAAACTTTATTCTCTGCAAATTCCTCGGTATATGCCCCTTCCTCGGCGTATCGAAGAAACTCAAGACGGCAGTCGGCATGAGCACGGCGGTTATCTTCGTTATGGCTCTCGCAACCGCGGTCACATTCCCGATTAACAAGTATTTACTTGAGAAAAACGGACTCGGATACCTGCAGACGATAGTGTTTATTCTCGTTATCGCCGCTTTAGTTCAGTTCGTTGAGATAGTTCTTAAAAAATTCATCCCCTCGCTCTATGAAGCGCTCGGCATTTATCTGCCGCTTATCACCACAAACTGCGCTGTGCTCGGCGTTGTCCTTCTCAATGTTGAGAGCGGTTACAACTTCGCCGAATCAATGATTAACTCAATCGGCGGCGGCGCGGGCTTCATGGTAGCGATGATTATGTTCGCCGGTGTCCGCGAGCGTCTTGAGGGATGCGATATTCCCAAAGCGCTCAAAGGCCTTCCCATCACTCTGATAGCCGCGGCTCTCGTCTCTCTCTCGTTCCAGGGATTCTCGGGTGTTGTTGACGGCATATTCGGATTGTTCTCATGAGAAAGGCGGTAGAATATGGATTATAAACTTATTATTATCGCCGTCGCTATAGTTGCGGCAACAGGCGCTCTCGCCGCTCTTCTCCTCTCAATAGCATCCAAGGTATTCGCTGTTCCCGTCGATGAAAAGGCGGAAAGAATAAGAGAATGTCTCCCCGGTGCAAACTGCGGCGCCTGCGGATTCTCGGGTTGTGACGGCTATGCCTCCGCTCTCTCAAAGGGCGAAACAACCGAGACCGCGCTCTGCAATCCCGGCGGAAACGAAGCCGCGAAGGCAATCAGCGAGATTCTCGGAGTAGAAGCGTCCACTGTCAAACCTATGGCGGCAATAGTCCTCTGCAGAGGCCATAACGGCACTGCTCAGGTCAAGCTCGAATACCAGGGCGTCAAAAACTGTAAAATGGCGTCGCTCGTATTCGGCGGCCCCAAAGAATGCATCTACGGCTGTGTCGGTTTCGGCGACTGTATGGCGGTTTGCGAATATGACGCAATTCAGATCTGCGACGGCATAGCGAGAATAGATCCTCATAAGTGCAGAGCCTGTAAAATGTGCGTCAAGACCTGCCCGAAAGGCCTTATCGAAATGCTTCCTCTTGAGGAGACCGAAGCTGCGGTTCTCTGTAAGAATCATGATAAAGGTGCCCAGACCCGCAAGGAATGCACCGCCGGCTGTATCGGCTGCATGAAATGCGTCAAGACCTGCCCCAATGAGGCAATTGAAATTGACCGCTTCTGCGCGAAGGTTGATTATGAAAAATGTATCGGTTGCGGCGCCTGCCATGCCGCCTGCCCGGTCGGAGCAATCGACCTGATTACTTTAACCAAAAAATAAGGATTAAACTATGATAGCAACTCAGGATGTAGAATTATCATATTCAGGCAAAGCCCTTTTCAAACACGCGGATATCACATTCACGCGCGGAAACTGCTACGGCCTTATCGGCGCGAACGGCGCGGGAAAATCGACTTTTCTCAAGATTCTCTCCGGAGAACTCGAGCCGACCGGCGGCAAGGTTGTTGTCACCCCCGGCGAGAGAATATCCGTCCTGCGTCAGGATCACTTTGCTTTTGATGACTGTGAGGTTATCCGCACCGTTCTGCTCGGCAATAAGCATCTCTGCGATATCATGGATGAAAAAGACGCCATCTATGCGAAAGAGGATTTTTCGCAGGAAGACGGCATCCGCGTGAGCGAACTCGAAGAGGAATTCGCCGAAATGGGCGGCTGGAGCGCCGAAAGCGACGCCGAGATTCTTCTCAACGGTCTCGGTGTCACAAACGAATGGCACTATAAGATGATGAACGAGCTGCCGAATGACCTCAAGGTCAAGGTCCTGCTCGCTCAGGCGCTCTTCGGCAATCCCGATATTCTGCTGATGGATGAGCCGACCAACCACCTCGATATCGAGGCGATCACCTGGCTTGAAGAATTTCTGATGGATCTGGAGTCAACAATTATCGTCGTCTCCCATGACCGTCATTTCCTGAATATGATATGCACCCATATCGCGGATATTGATTACGGCAAAATCACGCTCTATGCCGGCAACTACGATTTCTGGTATGAATATACCCAGATTCGCCAGCGCCAGCTCAAGGAGCAGAATAAAAAGAACGAGGCAAAGGCAGAGGAACTGAAAAAATTCATCGAACGTTTCTCCGCAAACGCCTCTAAATCAAGGCAGGCAACGAGCAGAAAGAGATTGCTTGAAAGTCTGGATTTAACAGATATGCCCGTCTCTTCAAGACGCTTTCCGTTTGTCAGCTTCAAGCCGGACAGAGAGGTCGGCAATGATGTGCTGACCGCCACCGGTATTTCAAAGACCATCGGCGACCGCAAGGTGCTCGATGACGTTTCATTTACTATTCTGCCCTGCGAAAAGGTTGCATTTGTCGGCACCGAT
>JAFZOE010000355.1 GCA_017552845.1 Clostridia bacterium | reverse complement strand
AGAGAACTGTCTGAAAGATTTAATATAGACATTACTGCTTCAGGCGGAGTATCATCTATTGAAGATGTCAGGCGACTTGCCGATTTGAATCTTTACGGTGCAATAATCGGTAAAGCGTATTATACCGGTGCAATTGATCTTGCTGAAGCAATCGAGGTGGCGGAATGATAACAAAAAGAATAATTCCCTGCCTTGACGTAAAAAATGGCAGGGTTGTAAAAGGAATCAATTTTGAAAACCTCGGCGATGTTGATTCGCCGGTTAAACTCGCTGAGTATTACAGCAAATGCGGAGCAGATGAGCTCGTTTTTTATGACATTACTGCATCTGCCGAGGGCAGAGAACTGTTTACCGATATTTTGTGCGAAACAGCTCGTAAAGTGTTTATACCTCTGACTGTCGGCGGCGGAATTAACACTGTTGCTGATTTTGACAGAGTTCTCAAATGCGGCGCTGATAAAGTCAGCGTAAACTCGGGCGCTATTCGAAATCCCTCGCTTATCGGAGAAGCAGCGAAACTTTACGGGGATCAGTGCGTTGTTATATCTGCAGATGTTAAACGTGTTGACGGTGTTTTCCGAGTGTTCGCAAAAGGCGGAAGAGAGAACACCGGCATGGAAGCTATCGAATGGATTAAGAGATGTGTTGGTGACGGAGCAGGTGAGGTAGTTCTTAATTCCATTGATACAGATGGAGTCAAGAAAGGCTTTGACCTTGAAATGCTTGACGCGGTCTGTAATGCCGTCAGCGTTCCGATAATTGCATCCGGCGGCGCAGGCTGTATCGATGATTTCATAACTTTATTTAACACTCTGCCGAAGGTTGATGCCGGACTTGCCGCTTCAATTTTCCATTTCGGCGAAGTAAAAATAAATGACCTTAAAAAGAAAATGTCGGAAAGCGGTATTCCCGCCCGCATTACGGAGAATGATTATGCTTAAAATTGAAGAACTGAAATTTGATGAAAAGGGCCTTATACCTGCAATAGTTGTTGACTCGGTCACTAAGAAAGTTCTTACTCTTGCTTATATGAACAGGGAGAGTCTTGGAATATCAATTGAAAAAGGGCTTACCTGTTTCTGGTCCAGATCAAGACAGGAGCTCTGGCTCAAAGGTGAAACAAGCGGAAATTATCAGCATATAGTTTCCATTACAGCCGATTGCGATCGCGATGCACTTGTTGTAATTGTTGAGCCTGACGGTCCGGCTTGCCATAAAGGAACATTTTCCTGCTTCAATGATTGCGTATATGAAAGCGATGAACTGAGCGAATTCTCTCTTGAAGGATTACTTGAATTAATCAAAGGACGCAAGGAAGAGAAAAAGGAAGGCTCATATACCACCTATTTATTTGAAAAAGGTCTTGATAAGATACTCAAGAAAGTCGGCGAAGAATCAACCGAGGTTATTATCGCAGCTAAGGATAAAGATAAGAAAGAGACCGTCTATGAAATTGCGGATCTCGCATATCATGTTCTGGTGCTGATGGTCGAAGCCGGTATTTCAATTGACGATATCCATAAGGAGCTTGCTTCCCGTCATGTAATCGATAAAAAGGTTAAGCAGGAAAAAATGGCAAGCGACAAGGATTGAATTTGAATTTAATATTAACTTTATTGTTATTCTGTTGACATTGATAGTTATTTATTGTATATATAATAGGAATGTTCAGCAGAATTTCATTTTATAATTATATTCAAGAGGGACAAGCAAATGTCTGTTAAGAGTTTTATTATCGGTATTCCCGATATTGCCGATATGGATGCCGATAAAGAGAGAGAGAATATCCTTGATTTCTGTGATATCGGAAGGGATATTCTTACACATCCGAGATACGAAGAGATGAAGGGATATAATCATCACGGCGAGATCAGCTGTCATTTCCATACTCTTT
>JAFZOE010000354.1 GCA_017552845.1 Clostridia bacterium | reverse complement strand
GCGGGGGACTTAAAAATCAAGCTTTGCGGGCACATAATCCCCTATTATGGCAATAGTAACAAAGAGCATTGTTTTTGTCAACCAATGTAACTGAGTTGTAATAATTTTTAGTTATTTTAATTAAATTCTATAAAATAAATTTGTGAATTAAACATCTCAGTCTGTCTTGAATTATTCATATAATACTGTTATAATTTACTGTGAATATTTATACTTTATTTATATATATCTATTAACCTAAGGGGGCAAGTTCAATGTCATACGAGAATAACATTCCTCTCTACCTCTTCCATCAGGGAACGAACGCCAAGGCCTATGAGTTTCTCGGCTCTCATCCCTCGGAAAACGGCGGAGTCGTATTCAGGGTATGGGCACCCTCGGCCGTGAGCGTGAGCCTGACCGGCGATTTCAACGGCTGGGACGCGAGCGCGAATCCGATGTCAAAAATCAGCGGCGGAGTCTGGGAATGCCATGTGCCGGTAGTCAATATCTATGACAGCTACAAGTATCTGATTACCGCGGCGGACGGCAGAACCTTCCACAAGGCCGACCCCTACGCCTTCCATGCGGAGACGAGGCCCGGCACCGCCTCAAAATATTATCCCTCGCTCGATTTCAAATGGAGCGACAAGGCCTGGCTCAAAAAGAGGAAGGAATCCGATATATACGCTTCCCCCGTCAATATCTATGAAGTCCACGCGGGCTCCTGGCAGGTCTATGATGACGGCAACCCCCTCTCATACAGAGAGCTTGCCGACCGCCTGATTCCCTATGTCAAGGATATGGGATATACCCACATCGAGCTGATGCCGGTCATGGAACATCCGTTTGACGGCAGCTGGGGCTATCAGGTTACGGGCTATTTTGCCCCGACCTCCCGCTACGGCACTCCCGAGGATTTCGCCTATTTCGTAAACACCGCCCACAAGGCGGGCATCGGCGTTATTCTCGACTGGGTCCCCGCCCACTTCCCGAAGGACGCCTTCGGCCTTTATGAATTCGACGGCTCGAAATGCTATGAATATGAGGACCTTCGCAAGGGCGAACATTTCCAGTGGGGAACAAGAGTCTTTGACTACGGCAAGAATGAGGTCCAGAGCTTCCTCGTTTCGAGCGCGATGTTCTGGATTGAAAAATACCATATAGACGGCCTGAGAGTCGACGCTGTCGCCTCGATGCTCTATCTCGACTACGGCAGGAACGACGGCCACTGGATTGCAAACACCTACGGCGGCAGAGAGAATCTCGAAGCTGTCGCCTTCCTCAGAAAGCTCAATGAATCAATCTTCCGCGAGCACGGCGACGTTATGATGATTGCCGAGGAGAGCACCGCCTGGCCTATGGTCTCCAAGCCGACCTACAGCGGCGGCCTCGGCTTCAATTTCAAATGGAATATGGGCTGGATGAACGACTGCCTTCGCTACTTCTCGCTCGACGGCATATTCCGCAAATTCAATCACGACTGCCTGACCTTCTCATTCTTCTACGCTTTCAGCGAGAATTTCGTGCTCCCGATTTCACATGACGAGGTCGTTCACGGCAAATGCTCGCTGATAAACAAGATGCCCGGCACTTATGAGGAAAAATTCGCGGGTGTGCGCTCCTTCCTCGGCTACATGATGTCCCACCCCGGCAAGAAGCTTCTCTTCATGGGCAGCGAATTCGGCCAGTTCATCGAGTGGAATTACAAGCAGCAGCTTGACTGGATGCTCCTCGACTATGATGCGCACAGGCAACTGAAACAATACACCGCGGATCTCAATAAATTCTATCTCGCGAATCCCCCGCTCTGGGAGGATGACTACAGCTGGGACGGCTTCAGCTGGATAGTCAGCGACGACTGCGACAATTCCGTGGTCGCCTATCTCAGAAGAGACAAAGAGGGCAACGAGATTATAACAGTCTGCAATTTCACCGGCGTTACGAGAAAAGGATACAGAATCGGAGTTCCCAAGGCGGGCAGCTACAAGCCCGTATTCTCCTCCGCCTCTCCCGCTTACGGCGGCAGGGACGAGAGCACCAAAGCATCCGTCAGGGCAAAAAAAGTTCCGATGCACGGCTTTGATTACAGCATAGAGCTCGATATTGAGGGCCTGAGCTGTCTCTACATAAAAAACACGGCAAAGAAGAAAACCGTTAAGGAGGATAAATAAAATGGCAAGAAAACAGGAATGCATAGCCATGCTGCTGGCCGGCGGTCAGGGAAGCCGCCTCGGTATTCTCACAAAGAATATCGCAAAACCCGCAGTTCCCTACGGAGGAAAATACAGAATCATCGATTTCCCTCTCTCAAACTGCGTAAACTCGGGAATATACACGGTCGGCGTGCTCACCCAGTATCAGCCGCTCGTGCTCAATGACTATATCGGAAACGGTCAGCCCTGGGATCTTGACAGAGCCGACGGCGGCGTCCACATCCTCTCCCCCTATCAGCAGATAAAGGGCACGGAATGGTATAAGGGCACCGCGAATTCAATTTATCAGAATATCAAATTCATCGAGAGATACGATCCCGAATATGTGCTGATTCTCTCGGGCGACCATATCTACAAGATGGATTATTCGAAGATGCTCGATTATCATAAACAGAACCGCGCGGACTGCACTATCGCGATGATCGAGGTTCCCTGGGAGGAGGCAAGCCGCTTCGGCCTGATGATAGTCAATCCCGACGGCTCCATCTCCGAATTCGAGGAGAAACCCGAAAATCCGAGAAGCAACAAGGCTTCAATGGGTATATATATCTTCAACTGGAAGAAGCTTCGCCAGTATCTCATCGACGATGAGGCAAATGAGAATTCGGGCAACGACTTCGGTCACGATGTCATCCCCGCGATGCATAAGGCGGGCGAGAGAATGTTCGCCTATCAGTTTGACGGCTACTGGAAGGATGTCGGAACTATCGACTCCCTCTGGGATTCAAACCTCGACCTTCTCAATCCGAAGGTTGACCTCGACCTCGATGACGACAGCTGGAAGATTTATTCCAGATCCCCGGTCGCTCCGCCTCACTATGTAGGCGAAAACGCGAAGATTGAGAATTCGATGATAACCGAGGGCTGCGAGATTGACGGCAGCATAGATTTCTCGGTGCTCTTCGCAAATGTAAAAGTTGAAGAGGGCGCAAACGTCAAGTATTCGATAATCATGCCCGGCACGGTCATAAAGAAGGGCGCGACGGTCCAGTATTCGATAGTCGCAGAGAATACGGTTATCGAAGAGGGCGCGACAGTCGGCAGAAGCCCCGAGGAAATGGAAAACATTGAAGACTGGGGCGTGGCCGTTATCGGAAACGGCATTAAAATCGGCAAGGATGTAAAAGTTGCCCCGAAGGCAATGGTTGATACCGATATGGGAGGCGAAGCATAATGGCAGCAAAGAATGTTCTCGGAATAATCTTTTCAAACGCCTATGATGAAGTAATCCCCCAGGTCACTTCACACAGGACTATGGGCTCGGTCCCGTTTGCGGGCCGTTACCGCCTCATAGATTTTCAGCTTTCAAATATGGTAAACGCGGGCATTCCGCAGGTCGGAATCCTCACAAACAGCAATTACCGCTCGCTCATGGACCATATAGGCAACGGCAAGGCGTGGGATCTCGCGCGTAAGAGAGACGGTCTCACCATCCTGCCCCCGTTCAATCACCCCGATACGGGCGTATTCAAGGGCAAGATTGACGCTCTCTTCGGCAGCATCGGCTACATCAGCGATTCCGGCAAGGATTATGTGCTTATCACAGACTGCAACGTTGTCTGCGATATAGATTATGACGCTCTGCTCGAATTTCATATCGAGAGAAATGCGGAAATCACTCTTGCCTATGCGAGAAACGTCAAATCACAGCTTGCAAGCGCAATGGAATACGAAGTTGAATCCTACGGCAGAATCAGCGAAATCAGATATGCCGATCCCTTCGGCGACGATTCCAGCAATTCGCTCAAGATGATGGTTATCAACCGCACCCTGCTCGAGCGTCTGCTCCACGAAGCGAGCCTCAAGAGAATCACAGATTTCGAGCAGCTCCTCTCCGAAAACTGCGGCAATCTCAGAGTTTACGGTTACAGACACAACGGCTACGCGAAGGTCATCGAGGATCTTAAATCATATTATGACGCGAATCTCGACCTCCTCAAGCCCGAGGTCAGGAGAGCGCTTTTCCCGGCGGACAAGCCCGTCTATACCAAGACCAGCGACAAGGTTCCCGCCGTTTACGGCATTAACTCGGTCGTGAAGAATTCACTCATTGCGGACGGCTGCAGAATTGACGGCGAGGTTGAAAACAGCATCCTCTTCAGAGGCGTAACCGTCTCGAAGGGCGCGAAGGTAAAGAACTCAATTATCATGCAGGACACTTTCATCAGTGAAAATGCCGAGGTTGAATCGGTAATCACGGATAAGGATGTTTCCATCGGCGCGCGCAAGAAACTCTGCGGCGCGGAGAATTATCCGGTTTATATCGGGAAGGGAATAAATATCTGAGGTAACTTAGCAATGGCATCTGAAAAAATGAAGAAAGAGAATATCATCACAATAGCGGTCGTGGCATTCGCAGTATTGCTCGCGCTGATTGTGGTTCTCGTCAAAACCGGAGTTATCGGCAGGCCCTCCGAGAATACCACGACGGAGCAGGAATATGTCTCCGATACGAGGATTGTCATCCAGAGCCGCGTCAATGAGGACGGCGAGGTGGAATACTATTCAATTGAAGAATGGTATAACAGACCGCTTCACTCCTCAAATCACCGCTATCCGACCACTACGACAACCAAGAAGGAAACCACCGAGGATGAGGATGTGACCTACTTCATCGAGGAGGAGAGCGTAGTCAATGTGACGGATGAAAACGGCGAGCAGGTCACTGACGAAAGCGGCGAGCCGGTAACCAAAATCGAAAAGGTAACGATTATCACCGATAAAGACGGCAAGACTACGACCGAATCGACCACGGAGACGACCACTCAGACAACGAGCGAGAGGACCACAAGATTATCTATGTGACCGATCCGATTCTCAAGAAGCCCATCAAGAATATCAGGGGCGAATACATCGTGTCGGGAGTTGAGACCGAACCCGAGCCCTCAACCACGACGACCACGACGAAGCCGTCCACGACAAAACCGACGACCACAACCAAAAAACCGTCCACCACGGCGGCCGAGGATGTCACATCCTCGACAACCGCTCCGAAAACAAGTGAAAACTGATAAAGGAATGATAAGATGAAAGTTTTATACGTAGCAAGCGAAGCTCTCCCCTTTGCCGCAAGCGGCGGCCTCGCCGATGTCGCGGGCTCTCTGCCCGGCGCACTGCGCAAGAGAAAGGTTGCCTGCAGAGTGGTTATGCCGCTCTACGGCTCGGTCAGCGACGAGATGCGCGCGAATATGAAATTCATCACGAATATCATGGTTCCCGTCTCATGGCGCAGACAGTATTGCGGAATATTCGAAGCGCACGCAAACGGAGTTATCTATTACCTGATTGATAACGAATACTATTTCAAGAGAAATTCGCTCTACGGCCATTATGACGACGGCGAAAGATTCGCCTTCTTCTCGAGAGCCGTGCTTGAAATTCTCCCCTATATCGATTTCAAACCCGATATAATTCACTGCAACGACTGGCAGAGCGCTCTTGTGCCCGTTTATTATTCAACCATGTATGCTAACCGCGAGGGTTATACGGGCATCAAGACCGTATTCACGATTCACAATATCCAGTATCAGGGAATCTACGGCAAGGAGATTCTCGGCGACGTATTCGGCCTGGGCGAGGAACATTACAGCCTCGTTGAATTCGGCGACGATATCAATCTTATGAAGGGCGCCATCGAATGCGCCAATAAGGTAACGACAGTCAGCCACACCTACGCCGAGGAGACGCTCGATCCCTGGTTCAGCCACGGCCTGCATCCGATTCTCAAGGAGAGAAGCTATAAGCTCTCGGGTATTCTCAACGGCATCGATACCGAAAACTACGATCCCGAAACCGATAAGGATATATTCTTCAATTACTCAATCGAGGATAAGAGCGGCAAGGCGAAGGATAAGAACGCGCTTCAGGAAATGTTCAATCTTCCCCAGCGCCCCGATACGCCGGTCCTCGCGATGGTTTCGCGCCTTGTTTCCCACAAGGGCTTCGATTTAGTAAAGAAAGTTCTCTGGAATATCCTCGCGACGACCGATATGCAGTTCGTTCTGCTCGGCGCGGGCGACTGGGAATATGAAGCCTTCTTCAAGGAGCTCGCGGCGGCATTCCCCGACAAGGTCGGCCTCCGTCTCGGATTCGTCCCGGATCTTGCGCGCAAGATTTACGCGGGCGCCGATATATTCCTCATGCCCTCAAAGAGCGAGCCCTGCGGCC
This sequence comes from Clostridia bacterium, assembly GCA_017552845.1. Taxonomy (GTDB): domain Bacteria; phylum Bacillota; class Clostridia; order Oscillospirales; family Acutalibacteraceae; genus CAG-177. The sequence goes on along the minus strand of JAFZOE010000354.1, from coordinate 807 downwards.
TTTCGCAGATGGTTGCCCTCAGATACGGCACAGTGCCGATAGTCAGGGAGACCGGCGGCCTTAAGGATACCGTTACCGACAGCGGCGACGGCATGGGCAACGGCTTCACTTTCAAGAGCTATGACGCCTATGATATGCAGGATGCAATCTGGCGCGCTCTCGGCGCTTACAGCGATAAGGAATACTGGGCAAAGCTCGTTGACAGAGCCATGAAATGCGACAACAGCTGGGGCAAGAGCGCCAAGGAATATATCGCGCTCTATAATTCGATTGATTAAACTATGAAAACCTATCTCATTTATCTCATAAGGCACGCGGTCAATGAAGGCGCAGACAAGGGCAGATACATCGGGCATACGGATGTCCCCCTTTCCGAGGAGGGCAGAGCCGAGCTCGGTCAGCTCAGGGATGATTACGGTTATCCCTATGTTGAATCCGTGTTTTCAAGCCCTCTGAAGCGCTGCACCGAGACCGCAAAGATAATATATCCCGAAAAAGAGCCGATAATTATTCAGGAGCTTTCCGAAATGAATTTCGGGGAGTTTGAAAATAAAACCGCCGAAGAACTTCAGTCAAACGAAGACTTTGCCGGCTGGCTCGAGGGAAGAAACGCTCCGCCCTTCGGCGAAACGAGCAACGAATTCGGCTCAAGAGTCTGCGGAGCATTTGAAAAAATCACCGACGGTATGATGAGAAGCGGCGTATTCAGCGCCGCGGTAATCACCCACACCGGAGTCATTGGCACGATTCTCTCCGCCTACGGCCTTCCGCAGGCGCCGATGCACGAGTGGTTCACTCCGAACTGCT
>JAFZOE010000353.1 GCA_017552845.1 Clostridia bacterium | reverse complement strand
GGCGGACTTCGGTGTTTGCCCCGATAATGCAGGGCGCGCCTATGGATGCGGTCGGCGCAATCCTGACCGATTTATGCACCCAGACCTGCGGAGAAATCTCGTCAAATTCGCTTTTGTCAAGCGCTTCGCCGAGCCTGATTACTTCATCCTTTATTCCCGGAAGCGCCTCCCACGGATGCGCGAAACCGGAGAGATAATCCGCGGCAATAGTATGCTCAAGAGAGAGCAGGGTATTGGTTTCAAGCATAGTTGTTTCCTCTTATGAATTGAGTATTTCCGCCTTTTCTTCCGCGGCTTTGCGCCGCTCGAGCAATTCCGCCTCAACCTTCATTTTCTCATCGTCATCGTCCCTGACAAATGAAATGATTATCGTATAGAGAACCGCGCCGATTACCGGGCCGAGCATGAATATCGGCCACTGCCATTTCATATATGTCGGATTCTGATCGAAATTCTTGCGCTTCGAATCGTGACCGAGCCAGGAGAGCACCCAGCCGTTTATCAGCTGGACCGTTGCCGATGAGAGCTTTGATATGAAATTCTGCATGGAGAAAGAGATGCCTTCCGTTCTCTTTCCGGTCTTGTATTCAACATAATCTATTGAATCCGCGGTCAGGGATCTGTGAGCAATATCCATTGAATTCATCGGAATACTCGCTATGCTCATAATCAGGATTGTTGAGATAATCTGACCGGGGGTGTTGAATCCTATGAAGAATGATGCTATTCTGCAGGCTATGTTGCTCAGCTGGGAAACTATCAGAAGTTTTTTCATTCCGCCGAATTTCTTTGCCATTTTTGTAGCAAACAGCATTGCCACTGCGCCTGCCGCGCCCGAAGCAAAGGTATATATAACCTGCATATTGCCGTAGGCAATCTTTGCGAAGCCGAGATCGTAAAACTCTCTGCTTTCAAAGAAATAGACCCAGGGGAGTATTGTAAATGTAATATCCTTGAAATATCTTGCGGCTGAAATCAGAAGCAGTGTGCGGTTGTGCCTGAGAACAAATATCGCCTCAAGCAGGCTCTCCTTGCTCTGCTCTGTTTCAACCTCCTCGCGCATCCTGTGGGCAAACATTGAAATCAGCTCGCCGCCGAATGCGAATATAACGGCAAAAAGCGCAAATACATGGATGGTTGACATTCCTGTGCTTTCAACGAATCCTCTTATCATCGGGAAGAGCGACGCTATGGTTCCGCCGGCGCCCGCGCCTATCGAAACCCATTGTGAAACGCGGCCTCTTTCCTGCGAATGCGGGGAGGAGACAGCTACCATACCCCAGAGGGCGACATCCTGGAATGAATAGAATAAATCCCATAGCAGATATGCTGCGCAGACAATTGCTATGAATCCCGCGTTGCTTATATTATACGGCAGGAACATCAGGACTGCGAGCAGGCCGATTATCGGCGGAGTAATGAGATTCAGCGGCCGGAGCTTTTCGCCGTTTCTGAATCTGTGTTTATCCACCATGGCTCCGACTATCGGGTCGTTGATTGAATCCCAGATTCTCGAAACGCCCGTAATCACGCCCGAAAGCTTCGGCGAGATTCCGCGGACATATTCAAGGTAGTAAAACAGCCAGCCTGAAATATAGCCGTAAGAAATATTCTGGCCCGCCAGACCGACGGAATATGCGATAAGGTTGCCTGTGCGGACATATTTTTTGTCTTCGGGAATTGCTTCGCCGTTGCGGATTATTTCCTCTGACATTTTTTCACCCTGTTTCAGTTGGTTTCTGCAGGAGCTTGTGTTTCTTCCTCTGTCTCAGCCTCAACGGCCTTTGAATTGTTTTCTCTTATGTATTTATAGACCGGCTCAAGTTTTTCTTTAGTGAGCGGGAAAATGACATAGAGCAGGAAAATAAGCGTATATGTAACGGCGGGAATAGCCGTGCAGACCTTGAGAATGCCTTCGCTGACTCCCGTTACAAAGCCGGCGTTTGCCATCTTCTCGGCATTGTATCCGATTTTTCCGAGCAGCATAAGTCCGCCGTAATCCGCGGCAGTCTGGCCGAGTTTTCTGCAGAAGGTGTAGACTGCGTAAATAGCGCTCTCGCTCTTGAGATGAGTCGTGAATTCCTGATAATCGATAACATCGGCAACCACAGCCCAGTTGGTGATTGAAATGAATGAGTAGCCGAAACCGATTACAAAGAGCAGAGCTATGAATACCATCGGTTTATCCGGCGCGGGCTTGATTAAATAGGTAATAATCGCCGCGGCCGCTGCGAAGAATCCGCCGAAAGCGCTGAGTTCCTTCTTGCCGAATCTCTTGACAAGTTTCGGAACAAACGGAATCATGATTGCCATCGGGAGATACTGTGCTATGGTGCCGAGCACCGAGAGATTGGTGTTGCAGAAATAGTTCTTGTAAAGATACTGGTTAAGCGATGCAAACTGAAGCTGACCGCTGATAAGAATACCCGTGAGCGCAAGGATAACAAACGGCTTGCTTTTGAACATGCCGAGATAGGTCTTCTTCATATCGACCTGCGGCTCCGCCTCTGAAGGAACTCTTTCCTTGGTTGTGGCGTAGCAGGCAAAGTAGAAGATTATTGAGAGAATGCCCATCGCAAGGGCAAAGAGGAACATGCCTCTGGCGTTTGCTTCGTTGTGAGTTTTGCCGCCGGCTTCCTGAACCTTTGTGTAGATAATAAAAGGAGCAAGGAGCAGGGGAGCGGCGCCGCCGATTCCGCCGCCTATGGTGCGGAAGGTCGAGAGCAGCGTGCGCCCGTCGGGGTCATCTGTAATAACCGATGCGAGCGAGCCGAAGGGAACATTCATTCCCGTATAGAGCATACCGAATGCAATATAAGTGATATATGCAAATACGAGCAGGAGCGCCTGGCTCTCGGTGAATTTACCTATATTGAAAAAGCAGATAATCTGCGAAACGCCGAGAGGAATCGCAACATATTTGAGGAACGGCCTGAATTTGCCGTCTTTGGTCGGGCGGCGTTTTGCGACTATCGCGCCCCACATCGGGTCATTGATTGCGTCCCAGAGACGGGTGAAAAGGAAAAGGTTTGCAACCTTATCCGTATCGATTTTAAGAACATCCGTATAGAATACCTTCAGAAATGAAGATACATAGGTTAAAACAAAGAGGTTGCCTGCGTCGCCGAGCATATAGCCCATGCCCTCTTTGATTCCTATCTTATTGGGATGGGAATTTTCGGGCAGACTGCGTTCTTTTGACATTTTTACACCCCGCTTACCTTGTTATCGCTTCAAATGCTTTTTCCGTGAGCTCCGCGATATTGGAGCCCTTTATTGATTTGACAGCCTCGAATACCTGCTTGCCCGCGCCTTCAAATGTTTCCTTGACAACATCCTTGACATCGGGGCTGATTTCCTTGACCGCCCTGAAAGCTCCGCCGATTGCCGAGAGCGCATGCTTTGCCGTATCGGTCAGGTTCGGCTGGCCGAGGCCGTCCGTAAATGCGGTGACTATGTTATCAACCGCTTTGCAGCCCTTGTCATCCGCATAGGAGCAGACTATCGCGAGTGCCGCATCCGTGATTTTTGCGAGAATATCAATATCGGGAACCGTTTCAAGCTCGCCGTCCTTGATTTTCCAGGTGCCGACGTCGTGCTGGAACGGCCCGAGGTGCATAGTGCTCTTGACTGCCTTGTAATCATAATCGTGAGCCATCATCATTCCGATAAAGGATGAGCTCGGAACATAATGCTTATAAACAGGCAGTATTTCCTCGTATGTTCCGAGGTGGAATATACCGTAGTCATGGAATCCGGGGCCGTCGTTATTGTAAACGCCCTTTATTCTCGCCCTGACTTCGTCCGAGCATCTGAGCGCCGCCATAAGTGCGAGGTTTCCGCCTTTTGAGTGTCCGCAGATAAGAATATCGCCCTCGAATTTCTTTGCAAGTGTTTCAACATATTCGAGCGCCATCGTGTAGGCGGGCGGATTTTTGTGAGTGAAGAGATCGAGGTCTTCCTTCCAGCCGGCTATCGTATCGTCGGTGCCTCTGAAGACGCAGACGAGAGTTCCGTCGGGAAGAATAAATGTTCCGGCGCAATACTGAATTGCGGGTTTTACGGAGTAAACCTCCTGAACCGCAACTATTCTCATCTGAGAATATCTTTTTGTATTCGCCATCGCCATCATATTGATGCTCGCGTGATTTGTAATCATAAGCCCGAGCTTCTTATGCTTGAATTCGCGGATTCCGAAAAGCTCATTTGCTGCAACAGCATAGTTTTTCGGCTCGGCGTCAAACGAACGCGAGACAACCTTCTCAAACGGCATGTAAATAAGCTCGCTGAGAGTGAGAGCGTCAGAATCATTGAAAGGATATTCCTCGAATGTTTTGTCGCCGAACTGGTTAATGTATTCTCTTATTCCTGCCATAATTCAACCTCCCGATATTTTATCTATTATATTCTATCACAATATATTAAATAAGTAAACAAAATTATTGAATTGCTGCCGATTTTGGTATATAATCATTTCGGAAAGGGGTGCTGTCATGAGCGACATAAAAATCGATAAAATCTGCTGTGAATACTGCGGCTCCTATGTCGATGCCGATGAAAATGAAACCTGTCCCAATTGCGGCGGGTCGTTGAAAGACGCGATTTTAAAAGAAAAAACGCGCCTGCGCCTCGCTCAGATAGCAGAGGAGGAAAGGCAGGATAAGCTCGCAAAAGAAGCCAAGGAAGCGCAGGATACCGACGAGGTTTTTGACCTTATCAGGACGATTGCCGGCTCAGCCGCAGGCGGAGCAATTGCAGGCGCTCTCGGCCGCGCCGCAGGCGAATTTCTCAAAGAAGATCTCAAAGGCGCTTTCAAAAAGAAAAAGTGATAAAATATAAAAACTCCCCGCAGAGAATTTCCCTGCGGGGTTTTCCGTTTTTATAATCAATACTTGAAGTCTTTATAGATTACGTGGGTCGTGCCTGTGGCAGTGCCGGAGCCTCCGACGCCGGAGATGTCAACCTTGATATTGAAGGTTACTGTCAGGTTTACAAGATTGCCGGTCTCGGAATCAATCTTTGCAACGGCTTTTGCGTTGCTGTAGCTCTCTTTGATTTCAGCATTTTCGAAAGTGCCGCCGATTGCGTCATAAATGACGGGGCCGCTCTTGTGGTCATAATAATTCTTGTCTTCGTTGCCAACGCAGATACCGCATTTATCAATAGGTCCGCTCGACTGTCTTGAATTCTTGTTGCCGACGCTTGAAGCGCCTTTGATATCAAGGGTTACGATATAATATTTGCCGTCTTCTTTAATCGTTGCGTTGGTGATATCGCCTGCGGTGAGAGTGCTGTTTCTGAGATACTGATGCTGAGTGTCGCTTGCCCACTGGCCCTTGGTTACGGTCTCGGTATACTTGTTTTTATCGCCTATACCGATGAATTTCTCGACCAGGCTCTTGAAGGTATTGAGCACAACGCTCATATCGTAATTTGCGTTGTCGGTATAGCGCTCCTTGTTGAAGCCTGCTTTTGCCTTGACAGAGCCGTTGACAGCGTCGTTGTAAGCGGCAAGGATTTCTTCCTTGGTTTCGGGAACCTTTGCTTTTTCGGTTTCTTCTTCCTTTTCGGTCTCTTCTTCGCTTTCGCCTTCTGCGGTCGTTGCCTCTTCGCTGGTTTCGTCCTGCTTGCTTGTCTCGGATTCGGCAGGAGCTTCAGTGCTTTCTTCTGTTACGATTTCTTCCGTGCTCTCATCGGGAGCGGCGGTAGTCGTATCATCTGCGCCTGTCTTTGCTCCGCAGGAAACGAGAACAGTCAGCATTGCCAGTGCCAGTAAAACAGCCAGTAACTTTTTCATAATGACCCTCCGTGTAAATTTATTTAAGTATTCTTACTCTTATAGCGTTGATTGCGGATGTGTCAAATTCCTTGTCTGTATCGATTACTGTATAGCCTTTGCCCTTCTTGGCGGCGGTGTAAGTATTCTCAACCTGAGCTCCGCCTGCAGTTGCGGCCTGAGCGGCTTTCTCTGCAAAGCCCTCATCCTCATCGTGGAGGAAGCAGGTTCTGACGGCGAAAGCTTCGGGCAGGTCAAGGTCGGGATAATTTACGGAATGAAGGATTATGCCTTTTTCAAGATAATTTGAAACTTCGGATGCCGCCATAACTGCGCAGTTATCCTCGCTCTCGGGTGTTGATGCGCCGAGGTGGGGGATAGCGGTAACGCCGGAATGGTCAACCTGAGCTTCATTCGGGAAATCGGTTACATAGGCGGCAACCTTTCCGCTGTCAAGCGCGGCAAGAAGATCTGCTGAATCGCAGAGCTCGCCTCTCGCCATATTGACGATGCGCACGCCGCCTTTCATCTTTTCAATGCTCTCTGCGTTGATGATTCCGCGGGTGCCGTCGTTGAGCGGAAGATGAAGCGTGATGTAATCTGAACCGGTCCAGATATCATCGAGATTTGCTGTAATCGCATAACCTTTTGCCTTGAATTCATTGATTTTAGCTTCGCTCAGGAATGGATCAAAGCCGATAATCTTCATGCCGAGTGCCGCAGCGCTGTCTGCAACAAGAGCACCGATAGCGCCCATGCCGACTACGCCGAGAGTCTTGCACATGATTTCGGGGCCTGCAAACTGTGATTTGCCTTTTTCAACGAGCTTCGGAACATTCTCGCCCTCGCCCTTGAGGCCTTTTGCCCAGTCAACAGCCGCGGCAACTTTTCTGGAAGCGAGAAGGAGAGCGCAGATTACGAGCTCTTTAACGGCGTTTGCGTTTGCGCCGGGAGTGTTGAATACAACCACGCCTGCATCAGCATAATCTGCAAGCGGAATGTTGTTGACGCCCGCGCCCGCTCTCGCAACAGCTACGGTATTCTCATCAAGCTTCATTTCATGCATTGAAGCGGAGCGCACGAGAACAGCATCGGGAGCGGCTATTTCATCGGCGCATGTATATTTTTCGGTATCAAGAACCGAAAGGCCGATTTTGGAAATTTTATTAAGTGTCAGAATTTTATACATAAACTACCTCGAAAAATGTAATAATCAGTTGTTCTTCTCGAATTCCTTCATGAATTCAACAAGCTTTTCAACGCCTTCAACGGGCATTGCGTTGTAAATGCTGGCTCTCATACCGCCGACCGAACGGTGGCCCTTGAGGTTTACAAAACCGGCTGCAGCCGCTTCGGAGACGAATTTTGCGTTGAGTTCATCGCTGTCGGTAACGAAGGTGACATTCATCATTGAGCGGTCGCTCTTCTTTACGGGATTGTGGAACATATTGCTGCTGTCAATGAAATCGTAAAGGATGGAAGCTTTCTTTTCGTTGCGTGCCTTGAGAGCTTCAAGACCGCCGATGCTCTGAATCCATTCAAGAACGAGTTTGCACATATAGATTGAGTAGCAGGGGGGAGTGTTATACATGGAATCATTGTCTGCGAGAAGCTTGTAGTTGAGAAGAGCGGGAGTTTCCGGTCTCTCATGACCGAGAAGATCCTCGCGAACGATAACTACAGTAAGGCCTGCGGGAGCAACATTCTTCTGAGCGCCGCCGTAAACAACGCCGTATTTGGAAACATCCATCGGCTCCGAAAGGAAGCAGGATGAAACGTCCGC
>JAFZOE010000352.1 GCA_017552845.1 Clostridia bacterium | reverse complement strand
CAGAATCAGATGATTCTCTTCGGCGGAGCGAACCGGGAGATTACCGAAGAATACTGCGATTCGCTGCTTGCAAAACATGCTGACGCCGATCTGCTCCTCATGCAGTACGAGACATCCTGCGTTGAGTATATGCTCGAAAAGGCGCATTCTCTCGGTATCAAAGCCGCGCTCAATCCTTCGCCCTATGTTGATGATATAAAAAATCTGAATTCTGCTTATGCCGATATTCTTATTCTCAACGAATTTGAAGGACAATCGATTACAGGCAAAATCACTCCCGAAGAAATTGCAGAATCTCTTTACGCGCTCGGAAGCAAAGAAATCATTCTGACGCTCGGCGCTCACGGAGCCGTTTATTATAACGGAACCGATTACGTTTTCACTCCCGCCTTCAAAGTCAATGCGGTTGACACGACAGGCGCGGGCGATACTTTCACGGGTTACTGCCTGCATGAGCTTCTCTCGGGCGCTTCTCCTTATGACGCTATGCTGACCGGCTGCGCCGCCTCGGCGATTGAGGTCACAAAGCCCGGCGCGGCGGAGACGATTCCCCCGCGTGAAGAAGTAATGGATTTCATCGAAAACACAAAATAACGGCGGTGATAATATGGATAAAGCTTATCCGGATATTTGCCTGACCTCGCTGAAGGCAACCATTCTTGAACTGTTCGGGCTTGAAAAATCAGCGGATGATGACAATGCGAATCCCGAGATAATTAAACTCGGTAAAGGAAATACAATTGAGCGCGCGGTCATTTACAATCCCGATGCCGTTGCTTTCTGGCTCTATGAAAAATATAATAAGAAATTCATACCGGCGGAGAAAAGTTCGGATATTTCAATGCCTCTGAGAAGTGTTATGCCGAGCGTGACCCCTGTATGCTTTGCGTCAATGTATACGGGGGTTCTGCCCGAAAAGCACGGAATCACGAAATATATGAAGCCGGTGCTCTCCTGCGAGACGCTCTTTGACCGCATGCTCGCCGCAGGCAAGAAATGCGCTATAGTCTCAACCGCGGGTGACAGCATCTCAAAGATATTTCTCGAAAGAGATATGGATTATTACATCTATCCTACTGAGTGGCAGGTCAACCGCAAGGCGCTGAAGCTTATAAAAGAGAATAAATACCATTTGATAGTGATATATAACGGCAATTTTGACGCGACGATGCATCATCACGGACCGGAGGCGAAAAAATCGTTGAAGGTTCTTGACAAGAATATAAAAGTCTATTCGAAAATCGTTGCGAGAATCCGCGAATGCTATAAGAAATACAATGTATTCTATGGATTTTGTCCCGACCACGGCTGTCACGAAATCGACGGCAAAGCGGGCTCTCACGGGCTTGACTGCTATGAAGATATGGCGATAATTCACTTTTACGGTATCAAGGAGGCTTTTCATGAAAGGTGAAAAGAAAAAGACGGTTGACGATTATTTCAACCGGAACAAATGGATTTACAGTATAAGCGGAATGGGCAGGGATATGAGCTATGCCCTTTTCACGAACTTCCTGCTGACCTACATTCTCTTCACGAGAAACGTGACGGACAAACAGTTTGCCGTCATCAGCACGATTCTCGTTATCTGCCGTATCTGGGACGGCCTCAACGACCCGATTATGGGCGGCGTTGTGGAAAATACGCGCACAAGATTCGGAAAATTCAAGCCCTGGATTATGATAGGCTGCATCACCAACGGCGCCGCGGTTATAGCAATGTTTTCAAACCGCGCTCAGGGCTGGACTTTCATTTACCTTTTCATCGCCCTCTATCTCATCTGGGATATCACTTACACGATGAACGATATCGGTTACTGGTCGATGATGCCATCGCTTACCAGTCAGGCAGACAGGCGCGATAAGATAGTCGCCCTCGCGAATCTTTTCAGTGGGCTCGGAAACCTCGCGGCAGTCGGCCTTGTTCCGATGCTGACCGCGGGCAAGAACGCCATCGGCGGCAACTCGATAACCGCTTATATGGTCGTTTCGATTTTTGTGGTCGGAATGTTTATCCTCTGCCAGACCTTCTGCTGCGTCGGCGTCAAGGAAGACCGTTCGATCAAAGCAGAGAAAGAGGAGAAGCACGGCCTTAAGGAAATGTTTTCCGTTATAATTCACAACGACCAGCTTCTCTGGGCCACACTCATCACCCTGCTCTCAAATCTCAGCGGAGCTATGCTCACGGCCTTTGCCGCATACTATATATATCTCAAATTCGGATATAACGGCACCTATGTTACGATGTTCACAGCGTTTTACGCGGGCGCGGCGGGAATTCTGCTTATGGTCTTCCCGATACTCTGCCGCAAATTCAAGAGAAAGAAAGCGCTCGCGGTTTCGCTCATCGTCGCCTGCATCGGCTACGCTGGTTTCATCATCGGCGGAACCGTAAT
>JAFZOE010000351.1 GCA_017552845.1 Clostridia bacterium | reverse complement strand
CGAGTGCCCCGCGAGTATCCATTCCTCACCGGGCGCGAGCTCATTCATCAGAGCGATAATCAGCTCCTCGCGCTGAATGACATCGGTTTCGGGAGTCTCTCTGGTCGAATAGCCGAAATCGGGCAGGTCTGCGGCGACGCATTCGTAGCCGTCAGCGGTAAGGATTTCAACCATATTGCGCCACGAGAAAGTGGAGCACATAAAACCGTGGAGCATCATGATTCTGCCCTTCATTTCGCCCTTCGCGGGGAAAACACGGTAATGAATATCATAATCGCCCTTTGTGAAATATTCGCTGTTATCATAGGGCTTGTAATTCGTATCGGCAAAAGCCGTCAGCGAAAAAGCGCCCGCGAGTATAGATATGCAGAGCAGTATCGATATGAGTTTTTTCATCAGTTTTTACCCGTTGAGCCGAAGCCGCCGGCTCCCCTTTCCGTTTCATCAAGCTCGTCAACCTCAACCGGCTCAATCAGCGAGACGGGCAGGATCACGAGCTGGGCGATTCTCTCGCCGGGATTTATCGTATAGGGCTCGGAGAGCTGGTTTATGACGCCCACGCAGACCTCGCCCCTGTAATCGCTGTCAATGACGCCGACCGCGTTGAGAAGGCCTATGCCGTGCTTTATCGCGAGGCCGCTGCGAGCGAAAACGAATGCGCCGAGTTCGGGCGAGGGCAGGGCAATCGCAATGCCCGTGGGAATTACCGCCTTTTCGCCGAGAGCGAGAGTTACCGGCTCGTCGATGCAGGCATATAAATCCATACCCGCCGAGCCTGCCGTTGCCCTGAACGGAATCTGCGCGTTTTCCCTGAGTTTCTTTATTTTAAGTTCCATAGCGTCACCTCAGTTTCTTCATTATCTCCTGGGTTTTGTCAACGAGAATTGCGGCGGCGGGTTTGTAAACCCGCTCCATCTCGCCCATGAATTCCTCTTTATACGCGCCGAATTTCATCTTGAAGCGGTAGAGGCCGTCATCCTCGTCAAACCTTGTGACTCCGCGGAAATCATAGATCCTGCAGCCGCATTCAACCGCCCATTTTATCATTTCCCACTGAAGAAAATAATTCGGCATAGTATTCCTGTGAATGTTGCGCGAGGCGCCGTAGAAATACCAGAGCTTGTCGCCGTAAACAAGCGAAATCGCGCCGGCTATTGCGGTCCTTTCGCCGCCCTCGGGCGTATAATAGGCGATATAGAGCCTCGCTTTATCTCCGAAGATATCGAGAATCTTTGCGAAATACGCCGCGCTTCTGAGCTCGAAGCCGTCTCTCTCGGTCGTCTCCTTCATCATATCATAGAAAAGGTCGGCCTTTTCGCTGCCGGCAATCTCGATTTCAACATTGTTTTTGAGAGCAACCCTGACCTTGCGGCGGTGGCCCGAATCAAACGAGGCGAAGACCTCATCCTCACTCTTTCCCTCAAGGTCAATGCGGATAACCCTCGCGCACTGAAAGCCCTTGAAAGCGTCAGTCACGGGGTTTATCTTGAAGCCTGCCGAGGTAACGATTTTTCTGTATTTCTCATCGTTTGTGTCGGCGTCCTTGTCGATTTTTATCGCGTAGGCGTTGTATTTTCTGCCCTCTTTTTCGGCCGCATCCATCAGCGCGTCAAACGTCTCTTTATCGTGAAGGTCGCAGACGGGCCCGCGCGGCGCATAGAGCAGATGATAGGGCAGCTTTGATATTTTTCTTACCAGCACCGCCATCGCGCCCTTGATTTCACCGCCGTCGTCACGGCAGATGATTCCGAACCAGCCCCAGTCATCCTTGACCTTTCCCCAGAGCGAGGACTGCATGAAATGCCCGCTCGGGTGGGAGGCGACGAAGGAATCGAATTCGCCGGCGCCGTCGATATTTATAATTTCGGTTTTCATCGCGAAACTTCCTTTATTCTTAGTGCATTTATTATACATTATATTATTTTCAAATGCAATATTTAATCACCGCGCCCATTGACAAAAGGCGAATTTTTGATATAATTATTGCGTTAATAAAAGCAAAAGGAGAATGTTTTATGGCACTTGTAAACACCACCGAAATGTTCAAAAAAGCTTATGAGGGCGGCTACGCCATCGGCGCTTTCAACGTAAACAATATGGAGATAGTCCAGGGTATCGTCGCGGCGGCAGAGCATCTCAAAGCCCCCGTTATCCTTCAGGTTTCCAAGGGCGCGAGAGCTTACGCGGGCCACAATTACCTGATGAAGCTCGTTGAGGCGGCAACAGCCGAGACCGATGTTCCCATCGCTATTCATCTCGACCACGGCCCCGATTTCGAGACCTGCAAATCCTGCATTGACGGCGGCTTCACCAGCGTCATGATTGACGGCTCAAGTCTTCCCTATGAAGAGAATATCGCAGTTACCCGCAAGGTAGTCGAATACGCTCACGAGCGCGGCGTCACCGTTGAAGGCGAGCTCGGCACTCTCGCAGGCGTTGAGGACGATGTTGTTGTCGAAGCCGGCAACGAGAGCTACACCAAGCCCGAAGAGGTTGAGGATTTCGCCTCCAGAACAGGCGTTGACTCGCTCGCAATCGCCATCGGCACCAGCCACGGCGCTTATAAGTTTAAACCCGGCCAGAAGCCGCAGCTTCGCTTTGACATTCTCGAAGAGGTCAGCAAGCGCCTTCCCGGTTTCCCGATCGTTCTTCACGGCGCGTCATCCGTTATGCCCGAATATGTTGAGAAAATCAACGCTCACGGCGGCAAGATGCCCGATGCCATCGGCATTCCCGAGCCGATGCTCCGCCAGGCGGCAGAGATGGCAGTCTGCAAAATCAACGTTGACTCCGACCTTCGCCTCGCGCTGACCGCAACCATCCGCGAGCAGTTTGATCTCTATCCCGATCACTTCGATCCCAGACAGTATCTCAAGCCCGCCCGCACCGCTATTCAGGAGGTTGTCGAGCACAAGATGCTCAACGTCTTCGGCTGCGCAGGCAAAGCATAAGAAAATCAATAATTACACACAGCCTTCTCCTCTCGGGGAAGGCTGCTTTTTGCTTTAATAATGAAATAAATAAAACCCGCAGGAAACCCTGCGGGTAAATTGCTTTATTGGGAGATAATCAGCCTGAAACGAAGAGGGTCAGGATTTTCTCGAGGCCGCCGAATATGGCTACTCTGATCTTCCAGACGATGTCATTGTAAGCGGATTCGGAGAAGCCGATTGCAAGAGGAGTTGCAAACTTCTCGAATTTGACAAGGAAGATATAGAGGCCTGTCATGAAGCTGTCTTTGAATTCGACATGGTTGCCGCCGGTGTAGAAATCGACAAGAACTTCGTTGCCGTTTTCATCCTCTCCGAAAACAAGGTCGGACTGCGGAAGGTCTTTGCCCTCGCCGTAGAGCTCAGCGGTCTTGCCGTAGAGGCCCTTTGAAGCCTTGGTCAGGTCGTAATTCTTGAGGGATTTGAGATGCTTGCTGTCCTCGGCAACGGTGATGAAACGGTAGATGGTCAGAGTGCCGGGATCGGGAAGATACTCGTCACAGTGGGTGCACTTGCCCTTATTTCTGTTATAGATAGTGAGAAGAGCGGTCGCGCCGAGCGCCTTGCCGCACTTCGGGCATTTGAAAGCATAGTATGCTTCAACATTGACGCCTTCGAGAGAGGGATCGGCTGAGGTAGAATCCTCGAGAGCGGGAATGCCGTCATCCCAGATTGCGTATAATGTGACGTCTGCGCTCAGTTCGATTTCCCAGACGCCGCCTACTACGTAGGTGGGAGCAACTGCTTCTTTATCCTCATCCCAGCCGACGAAGG
>JAFZOE010000350.1 GCA_017552845.1 Clostridia bacterium | reverse complement strand
TGTCGGGATTGTAGCGCACGGTTATGACATCGCCCTCTTTTACTTTAGTGGGCGGATCCTGCAGTGTTTCGTTGAATTTCTGGCCGCTGAGCTCATATTCGACATAGACGGTAATATTCTCCGCGGTGCTCTCGGGATCGGCGGACGGAGTTCTGTTAATCGCGGTGACGCGCGCCTCAACCTGCGGGAAATTCCTGACAGCCTTGAGATTGCCCGCACCGATAACGATAAAGACGATGCCTATAATCAGCGCAAGAGCGGAAAAAGCAAATTTCTTCAAAGTATTCACAGTTATTCCTCCCGCTTTCAGAAATAAAGTTTTTCGGTCTTGGGAACATTCTCAATCAGATAATTCCTACAGAATTCGACGAGCGCTCTGTTTTCTTCATCTTCCAGACCGAAGCGTTTGATAGTCCTTCTGACAAGGCGAGTGTAGCAGATGATTGAGGCCATATTCTGAATTGACGCAATGTATTCATCGTCTTTGCCTTCAAAATAGTATTTGAGGGTATATTTCCAGAAATCTTTGCACTGGTCTTCGGAGATACCGAGGAAATTATAGCACTTGCTCATATCAAGGCAGCCGAAGCCGACATAGGCGGCGAAAATCGCGGCAAATTCATAGACCGGGTGGCCCATCGAGAGAGTATCCATATCGATAAGCAGATTCTCGCCGTTCTGGCGCATGATATTCTTGATATGGAAATCGCCGTGAAGCATATTGTTTGTCTCGGGGATTGCGGTGAATAACTCAACGAGCTTTCTGCCTGTCTCTTCGGGCAGATAATCGGCGGTAAACTGCGCCCAGACGAGCGCCTCCTGCCTCTTGCTCGGAAGCTCGCCGTCTTTAAGCATGGTGGAGTGCATGGCCTTCAGAATTTCAACGCTCGCCTTCGCCAGCTCTTCGACGGACTCGCCCGCATTGATAAGCTTGCTGAATGATTTGGCGTTGAGAAGCTCGAATACGGAGCCGTAGAGATTGCCGACCTTGACGACGTCATAAGGAATCGCGGTCGGAATACCCATGACAAAGGCTTTTCTCGCAAGCTCGCGCTCATTATGGATTTCATCAAGAGAATCGGGATTCTTATAGACCTTGACTATGGTATCGGGATCGGTGCGGTAGACAACGCCGTTTGCGCCCTCGCCGATAACCTCGCATCCCTCGACCGAAAGCTCTCTGTATGCCTTGGAGATATCCATCATCTCGGTAAAGCCGGTCATATCGAATATATCATAGGTTTCGGGAGTGCAGTTGATGATTTTGGTATCGGGAATCGCCTTCTTGATTCGCAGTATTACACGCAAACCCGCGCTCGAAATATATTCGAGATCTGCGGCATCGATGATGAGAGTTCCCGAAAAGCCTTCGATTTCTTTATTGAGCGCCGCTTCTCTGTCGGCGGCGTTGGCAGAGTCTATTCTGCCCGAAAGTTTAATTGTTTTTTCCATAAGTTTCTCCGTTGTTATTTTGCTTCAGAGGGCTTTGAGAAAATACCGAAATTCTCGAATTTATCCCTTATTCTGTCGGCGAGCTCGGCTTTCTTTGCGTTGAAATCGGCAATTGAATCGTTAATCTTATCCGCGGCGGTCTGCAGAGCGGATTTCTTCGCGTCGGCAAAGCCGTCCCTGACTGCGTAATAAGCGGGCTTCGGATTGCCCTTGCCGTCGATAAGTCCCCAGCCCGTCTCAACCGGGCACTCGGCCTGGCCGCAGACATAGCAGTGGGAGGAATCGGCCCAGCAATATACAAACGCGCCGCAGAGGTAATCGAGCTTGCGGAGTTTCGGAATAAGGTTCCTGTAGAATTTCGCCTGGCCCTCGGGAGTATGGTCATAGCCGTAAAGCTTGCAGTTCTTCGGGAGTGATTTATAGAAATGGTTTGCATATTCGCCCTTGAATATCATTTCGCCGAGCTCCTCGTCGGAGGCATCCGGATAGAGCTCCTCGATTTCATTGCTCATATCGGGCGGCAGTTCATCAAGGAATTCATCCATATTCTCAATGGCATCGGTTTCGCTCTCGAAGCCGTAGCTGTTGATGAGCTCTTTCTTTTCGGATTTGCTGAGCGCCTCGCCGTAGCCGATATAGCCGAATTCGCAGAGAATCAGCGGCTTCTGGGAAACGCCGCGGATGATGCCGAGCAGGACGGGGAAGAGATTGATATCATGAACAAATTCCTCGAAGCAGCCGATATAGAGATCGAGGCCGATATAGTCAATCCATTTGCTGTATTTGAGCATCTTTATCGCAACGGTCGGATTCGCGATATTGTAGCCGATAATGACATTGGAATTTCTTGTTTCCTTATACATTACCTCGGCGTGCATAGCGATAAAATCAACGGCCTCCTCAAGAGTCAGAGGCAGGGTGAAACGGTCGATACCCATTTCGTTTGTTATCTGGAATGCGCCGACAATACCTGCGAGGTCCTTGACATAGAATTTCGCAATCTTCTGGATTGCGGCCCTGTTTTCGGGCTTTCTCGGGTCGAGACCGTAATCGATATAATCATGGGGATAAGGAGTGATGGCAAAGACTTTGATGCCGTTGTCGTGATACTGCTTCATCTCCTTTTTCCAGCTGAGATAGTATTCGGAGAGGGAGCCGTCTTTATTATAGGGGAAGGGAATATCCTTGCGGGTCCACTCAATATTCGCGCCCTCGAGCAGGTCGTAATCCTGATTGGTGTGGCAGCAGCCCTTCATAAAGCCGCCGGTCTTCTCGAGCACCTCTTTGACATTCGGGTCAATCTTGGCGCCGGGATGAAAAG
>JAFZOE010000037.1 GCA_017552845.1 Clostridia bacterium | reverse complement strand
GGAACGGAGGACAGTGTGTCAATACAACAGACTCTGCAGTCAGGCTGACACATATCCCTTCAGGCATTGTTGTATCATGCCAGGATGAGAAGTCTCAGTTAAAGAACAAAGACAAGGCGATGAAGGTTCTGCGCTCCAAGATTCTCGAAATGGAGATGGAGAAGCAGCAGAGCGCGATTGCGGGCGAGAGACGGGCCCAGGTCGGAACGGGCGACAGGAGCGAGAGAATACGCACCTATAATTTCCCCCAGGGCAGAGTCAGCGACCACCGCATAAATCTTACCCTTTATAAAATCGAAGCGATAGTCAACGGCGACCTCGATGAAATCATCGACGCCCTGATTACCGCGGATACAGCGGAGAAGCTTAAAAGCAGTTCATAATGAAAACACTTTATCTTAAATCGGAAAATGAGAATACCCCTTCGATTGCCGCCGGAATTCTCAAAAACGGCGGAACTGTCGCGATACCTACCGAGACCGTTTACGGCCTCGCGGCGAACGCGCTTGACGCAGACGCCGTTGCGCGCATTTTCGTCGCGAAGGGCAGACCGCAGGATAATCCGCTGATTGTCCACGTGCAGTCGTCTGATGAAATTCCGCCTCTCGTCGAGAAGGTGGATGAGCGCCTGCCCGCGCTCGCGGAAAGATTCTGGCCCGGTCCTCTGACCGTGATTATGAAAAAATCGGCGCTTGTGCCCGATGCCGTGACCGCAGGGCTCGATACGGTCGCAATCCGTATGCCCTCGCATCCCGCGGCGAGAGAAATCATAAAGGCCTGCGGTTTTCCGCTGGCAGCTCCGAGCGCCAACGCTTCGGGCAGACCGAGCCCGACCAGGGCGGAGCACGTGAAAGAGGATCTCGACGGCAGGATTGACGCGGTGGTTGACGGCGGCGAATGCGAGGTCGGCGTGGAATCGACGGTTATCACGCTTGCGACAGAGCCCCCGACTCTGCTCAGACCCGGCGGAGTAACTCCCGAGGAGCTTGAAGAGGTGCTCGGGAAAATCGAGATTTCACACGCGGTCTATGAGAAACTCGCGGAGGGCGAAAAGGCGCATTCACCCGGCATGAAGTATAAGCACTATGCTCCGAAGGCGCAGGTAACGCTGATTAAAGGCGGTTTTGAAAGATATGAAAAATTCCTGAAAGCTCATAACGAAGCAATCTGCGCGGTCTGCTTCGAGGGCGAGGGAAAATTCTTTGATGAATATATTGAATACGGCAGGGCGAAGGACAGCCTGACTCAGGCGCACAATATCTTTGAGGTCCTGCGCGAGGTCGACGCGAAGGGCTATAAAAAGGCGTTTGTCAGATGCCCCTCGGTCAAGGGCGTGGGGCTAGCGGTTTTCAACCGCCTCATCCGCTCCGCCGCATTCCGTATTATCGACCTTGATTTTGATATTCCCGTTTACGGGCTGACCGGTCAGACCGGCGCGGGCAAGAGCATTGTCGGCGAAGAGCTCGCAAAATACGGCTTCTGCATAATCGATACCGATTCACTCGCAAGAAAAGCCGTCGAGAGTCCCGAAGTGCTGAGCGCACTCAAAGATGCCTTCGGCGAAGATATTGTTTCCGACGGGAAGCTCGACAGAGCACTGCTCGCTTCAAGAGCGTTTGCGAATGATGAAAACACGAAAATTCTCAATTCGGCAACTCATCCCGAAATCACGCGGCTGACCGTTGAAGAGATTCACGCGGCAGAGAAATCGGGAGCGAAGGCGGCGGTTATTGACGCGCCCGTGTTATTCGAGAGCCCGCTCACCTGCCTTTGCAGAAAGATTATCTGCGTGACAGCGGACGAAGAGGCGAGGATTGAGAGAATAATGCTGCGCGACGGCATAAGCCGGGAAAAGGCGCTCGAGCGTATCAGAGCTCAGAAGAGCGAGGAATACTACATTTCAAAATCGGATATTATTATCCGCAATGCGGATATTGACGATACCCGCGCTCAGGCGGGAAAAATCGCAAGGGAGGAATTACAATGAGCAAAAAAACACAGGAAGAGATTCTCAAGGAGGAGCTTTTCTACGCCCCGCAGAATGCGTATTATGTCTGCGACGATAAAGAGATAGCGAAGGTCAATAAATTCTGCGAGGGATATATTGATTTTCTCAACGCCTGCCGCACCGAGAGAGAGGCAAACGCCTTTGTCAAGGAGCTTGCAATCAGCAAGGGCTATAAGGAATTCAATCCGAAGGGCAAGTATAAAGCGGGCGACAAAGTTTATTATGACGTTCACAACAAATCGCTGATTCTCACAACCTTCGGCAAAAAGAGCATTGCCGCCGGCACGAAAATCGTTGCCGCGCATATAGATTCCCCGCGCCTCGACCTAAAGCCCAATCCGCTCTATGAGGATGAGGAGCTCGGATATTTCAAGACTCATTACTACGGCGGCATCAAGAAATACCAGTGGCCGACCGTTCCGCTCGCCCTTCACGGCGTGATTTACAGAAAAGACGGCTCCTGCGTGACGGTCCGCATAGGCGACGAAGCGGGCGATCCGAAATTTGTCATCACCGACCTTCTTCCGCATCTTGACAGAGAGGACCGCTCAATGAGAAAGGTCATCGCGGGCGAAGCGCTCAATATCCTCATCGGCAGCCGCCCCTTCGGCAAAGAAAAGGGCGACAAACTCGTGAAGCTCAACCTGATGAAGCTCCTCAATGAGAAATACGGCATAGTCGAATCCGATTTCCTCTCCGCGGAGCTTGAGGCGGTTCCCGCTTTCCCCGCGAGCGATATCGGCTTTGACAGAAGCCTTATCGGCTCCTACGGCCACGATGACAGAGTCTGCGCATATCCTGCCGTAATGGCGGCGTTTGACGCGAAAAAGCCCGAATACACGACCGTTACGGTCATCACCGATAAAGAGGAGACGGGCTCGGACGGCAACACAGGCCTGCAGTCCGCCTATCTCAAGCAGTTCATTTCCGATCTCGGTGCTCTTGAAAAGGTTCCCGGCAGAGACGTGCTCAGGGCGAGCGAATGCCTCTCGGCCGATGTCAACGCGGGCTTTGACCCGACCTTCTCGCAGGCGTTTGAAAAGAACAATTCCGCCTATCTCAACAAGGGCATAGTCCTCACCAAATACACCGGCTCCGGCGGAAAGGGCGGCACAAACGACGCCAACGCCGAATTTGTTTCGAAAATCAGAACCATATTTGATAAATCGGCTACCGTCTGGCAGGTCGGCGAGCTCGGCAAGGTCGATGAGGGCGGCGGAGGAACAGTCGCGAAATATATCGCGAACCTCGGCGTCAGCGTAGTCGATGTCGGCGTTCCCGTTCTCTCGATGCACGCGCCGTTTGAAATAGTCGCCAAGACCGATGTATATATGGCCTGGAAGGGATTCAAGGCCTTCCTCGAAAGCAAATAATTCTATAAAGAAATAATAAGCATCCGGCAAAAAGAGAAATTGCAATAACAAATTGTTAATAAAATGTTCTTTGTTTGTTCATAAACATACAGCAGTTATCATATAAGATTATGATACAGCAAAGATCCATTTGATTTGACATCTTCTTTTTTCATTTTTATTTTCTCTTTCCCCAAAAGTCCTGCCGAATGCTGCACACATTCGGCAGGACGCCTTTTTTATATGCGGAGCATAATACAAATCAAAATATTCCGCTTGCAGCCCTCTCCGAGAACGGAGAGGGTGGCACGGCGAAAAGGATATAAGCCGTGACGGGTGTGGCGATACAGAGAAGGCCGTATAAAGACTTAGTTTATTATATGTTTTGAAAGCAATCCATAATCTATGAAACAAAGAAACTATCCCATAATAACCGTTACTCCCAAGGCGGAGAGGGCGCTTCGCGGCGGCCATCCCTGGGTGTATGACGCCGAAATAACCGCGGTTAACGGCGAAATCGAAAACGGCTGTCTGGCCGATATATCCTCCCCGAAGGGCGCGTATCTCGGCACGGGGCTCATCAGCCTCGGCAGCAAGATAAGGCTGCGCCTGCTCTCCGATAATGCGAACGAGACTTTTTTGCCCGCGTTCTGGGAGCGCCGCCTCAGATACGCCGTTGACTACCGCAGAACCGTCATGGGCGGTGATTTCGCCTGCTGCCGCCTCGTTTTCGGCGAAGCTGACGGTCTCCCCGGCCTCACGGTTGACAGATTCGGCGGTATTCTCGTAACGCAGGTGCTCTCCTACGGCATTGAAATACGCAAGGATATGATTTATTCCCTGCTTGTGAAAGTGCTCGAAGAGGGCGGGGATAAGATTGATGGCATATATGAGCGAAACGACGTCGCTCTGCGCGCTCACGAGATGCTCGGCGAATACAAGGGCTGGTATGAGGGCATGCCTCATCCTGATTCCACCGTTACCGAAATCACCGAAAACGGAATTGTCTATGAGGTCGATTTTGAAAACGGGCAGAAGACCGGCTTTTTCCTCGACCAGAAATACAACCGCCTTGCGATTCAGCGGATTGCAAAGGGCAGAAAAGTCCTCGATTGCTTTACCCATACGGGTTCATTCGCGCTCAACGCCGCAAAGGGCGGAGCCGAGCATGTGACGGCCGTTGATGTCAGCGAACTAGCGACTCAGCAGGCGAAGGCGAATGCCGAAAGAAACGGCCTCGCGGATAAGATGGATTTTCTGACCGCGGATGTGTTTGATCTGCTTCCCTCGCTCGAAAAAGAGGGCGGAAAGCCTTATGATTTCATTATCCTTGACCCGCCCGCGTTCACAAAGAGCAGAAAGACCGTGAAATCGGCGGAGCGCGGCTACAAAGAGATAAACTACAGGGCGATGAAGCTCCTGCCGAGAGGCGGATACCTCGCCACCTGCTCCTGCTCGCATTTCATGAAGAGCGAGCTGTTTGAAAAAATGCTCGTCTCCGCCGCGGCGGATGCGGGAGTTCAGCTGAAGCAGATTGAGGTTCGCAGGCAGTGCTGCGACCATCCGGTCCTGTGGAATGTTCCCGAAACGGACTATCTGAAATTCTATATTTTCCAGGTGATTTAAGATGTTTTACGACAACTGGCTCGAATATATAAAGGATGACGCGCTCATCACGAAGGTCGCGATACCCGGCGCACATAACTCCGGCACAAAGGGCATGAATTACACCGCCTGCTGTCAGGACGGCACGCCTTTTGACCAGTATCGCTTCGGAGTGCGTAAATTCGGCATCCGCCTGAGCCAGAAAAAGAATAAACTATATATAGCCCACGGCATAATGAAAGGCATGAGCGCCGACGAAGCCTTTTCTTATTTCGGCGAGATTGTCACGAATTTCAATGATTTCTTCATCCTCGATGTCAGAGCGTATCAGAAGCAGACAATCGGCCCCTTCACGCTTTCAAACACCTCCGACCCGGAGCTTGTGGATGAGCTTATTGAAAAATATCTCGAGCCTGAGAAATACGCGCTGACCGATATTCCCGATTTAAAAGCGCTGACTCTCGGCGACATAAGAAAAAGCGGAAAGAAATATGTGATTCACCACGCGGAAGAGGTATATAAATACAGCCGCGACATAAAGCTGCTCGAGCCGTGGGATCCGGTCGTATTCGGTCTCAAACCCGAAAAATTCGCGAAGGAGAGCCTCAATTATCTGAGAGAGCTTGAAAGCGAGGGCTTCTTCTGGTTCCAGTCCCAGCAGACTCCGAATTTAGGCACGGAAAACGGCCTCAAATGGCCGCGCGCCCTCGATGAGGAAGACAGGATTTATTTCCCCCAGATGATAACCGATATTGCGGAGGATCCGATCCTGCTCGACAAGGTCAATATCATTGCGGGCGATTTCATGACGAGGGACCACATGAAAACGAATTACATCCTCTGGCTCAATCTGCTTAAAGATATTGTGAAACCCGGGCTCAGAGATGAATACGCAGACGCGATAGGCAAAAGGATTTGAGGTGCATTATGGCTTACAGTTCAATGATAATCGGTCACGCGACCCTTGATACCAATACCGACCATCTCGGCAACACCGTTCATATAGTCGGCGGCGCGGTGGTTTATTCCTCCGCCTCCGCTTATGCTCTCGGCCATAAGGTGCTCGCGGTCACGAAGCTCCCCGAAAAGGATATGGACCGCCTGGAGCAGTTCACGATTCCGAGAGAGGATATTATTGTTCTCCCGAGCGAAAAGAGCACGGAAATAACGAATATCTATCACACTGCCGATAAGGAGAGGCGCACCTGCACCTGCACTTCGAAGGGCGACCCGTTCAAAGCTTCGGAGATTCCGCAGGCGGAAGTGAGCATATATCATCTTGCAGGCCTTGTCTACGGCGATTTCGATACCGAAATGATAAAGACGCTCTCAAAGAGAAAGCCCGTCGCCCTCGATGTTCAGGCGATGCTCAGGCATGTCGCTCCCGATGGCGCGATGTTCTTTGAGGACTGGGCGGATAAAAAGGAATGCCTGCCCTGCATAACTTATCTCAAGACCGACGCCGCGGAGGCCGAGATCCTCACGGGCTGCGCCGACCGCAGAGAGGCGGCGAAGCATCTGCATTCCTGGGGCGCGCGTGAAATTATGATTACCCACAATACCGAGGTTCTGATCTATGACGGCAAAGAGTTTTACACCTGCCCGATAAAATTGAGAAATCTCAGCGGCAGAACCGGCAGAGGAGACACAACCTTTGCCGCATACATAAATGAGAGACTGAATTCTTCGATTCCCGATGCGCTGCTTATGGCGACGGCGACCGTCTCTCTCAAAATGGAGACTCCCGGTCCCTTCAAGGGAACGAGAGCAGATGTTGAAAACTATATCAGAGAGTTATATTGAATATGAGTAAAAACAGGCGGAAGGGGTGAGAGAGTGGATAACAGACCCAAGTCCGAACCTGCGCAGGCGGGCGAGGATATGATAATCGGCAGAAACGCCGTGCTCGAAGCGATAAAGAGCGGCAGGGAAATAGACACCGTCTATGTCGCGAAGGGCGAGAGAAACGGCTCGGTCGGAATGATAATCGGCAAGGCGCGTGAGAGCGGGCTTGTGATAAAGGAAACGGACCGCAGGAAGCTCGATGCGATGTGCGGCGGCGCGAATCATCAGGGAATTGCCGCGAGAGCGGCCGCGCACGAATACGCCGATATAGAGGATATGCTGGCGATTGCCCGCGAAAAGGGCGAGGAGCCGTTCCTGATAATTCTCGATGAAATCGAGGATCCGCATAATCTTGGAGCGATTATCCGCTCCGCCGATGCCTGCGGGGCGCACGGAGTTATAATTCCGAAGCGGCGCGGCGCGGCTCTGACCTATGCGGTCGGCAAGGTTTCCGCAGGCGCGATAGAATATGTCCCGGTCTCGAGAGTTCCGAATCTCGCCCGGACCATAGACGAGCTTAAGGAAAAGGGCTTCTGGATTTACGGAGCCGATATGAACGGCGAGCGCTGGGATACGCTCGATTACGGCGGCGCCGTCGCCCTCGTCATAGGTAATGAGGGCAAGGGCATGAGCCGTCTGGTCAGGGAAAAATGCGATTATATCGTGTCTCTCCCGATGAAAGGCAAGATAAATTCTCTCAACGCATCCGTCGCTGCGGGAATTCTGATGTATGAAGTTATAAAACACAGGTGAGGTGAAGGTAATGAGTGATTATGTAAAACCCGATACAAATGATGAAGAGCTCGAAAAGATACTCGGCGAGGTGCTCGGCGACACGGACTCTGCGGAGGACAAGCCCTCCAAGGAATGGTCGCTCGACGATATCGACCGCCTTATAGCCGAAGAGAGCGGCGGGGAATTCACTCCCGCCGAGAAAAAGGAATCCGCGGCAGACAGGCTCGAAAAGATGCTTGCGGGCAGCGAATTCGACGAGGGCATGTTTACCCTTAAAACAGATATGGAAGAGGAGCCCGGGGAGGAAATTCCCGAGCCTACCGACATATTCTCCGGCAGCGAGGTTTCCGGCCAGGAGACCTTCTTTGAGGATGAGGGTGACGGCTTTGACCCGTTTTCATTTGAGATGGAGACGGTCGTCATGCCCGATGACGTTCCCGAGCCGGCGGAAATCAAGTATTCCAATCATACCGAAAAGCCCGAGCCGCTTCCTCCGACCATAGGCGACAGCAAGGATGAGGAAGAGGACAAGCCCAAGATTGACTTCCGCAAGAAGTTCTTCGAGAAGCTCAGGCCCGAGGATATTCCGCTCCCCGAAGAGGAGGAGAAGGAGCCCGAATTCCCGAATGACAAATCGGGTATAGTCGTTAAAAAAGGCGAATCCGACAGCGAAGAGGATCTTGAGGGCATGCCTGTCCTGATGGCCGCAGAAGACGCCGCGAACAAGAAATTCAACGAGGAAAAGACCAAGATTATTCCTCTGCCCGGCAGAGCCGAAAAGAAAGAGGAACCGGGCGAAATCAACGTTGAGGGCCAGATTATCCTGACCGATTTCGTCGATGTTCCCGCCGAGGCCGTTCCGAATCAGTCGAGCGAAGACGATGTGGAGGAGAGCCTCAACAAGAAACGCAAACAGAAGGCAAAGAAATTCAGGATTGACAATATCGATGAGGAATTCGGCGAAGGCTTTGAAGAACTGAGCGAAGACCTGCCCCTTGCGGACACTCCCGATGAGGCGGCTCCCGAAGAGGATGACCCGGGCCTGTCTCTGGTTGAGTCAATCGGCGAATACAACGAGCCGGGCGAGCGCAACAGGATTCACACCCGCCTGACCGAGAGAGTCAAGGCCACTATGCATTCCGCAGTGCTTATGGGTATTGTCGAGGGCGTTCTTCTGCTCATCGCGATAATCACGACTCTGGTGCGCGCGGACGTATTCTCATCAAGCCTATTCGGGCCCAACAGCGTGATTATGTGCGTTATCAACGCCCTGCTTATCATCGTTGCCGTCGTGCTCGATTCCACAAGATTTTTCGATACCTTCACCCAGACCGTCAAGGGCAAACTCAGCGGCAATTCCGCGACCGTCATAGCGGTTGTGATTGCGCTTATTGAAAATACTCTCGCGGCCGTTACGATAGACAAGGGAGCTTATCCTGTATTCGGCGCCATCGCCGTTTTCGGTCTGCTCCTCAATAAGATTACCGATGTAATCGACGCGCGCAGGATTCTCGATAACTTCTCGGTCTGCGCATTCAGCTACGATCATAATATGTATGCGGTCCACCAGTTTGACAACGAGAGCGAAGTCTTTGAGCTCGGCAGAGGC
Source organism: Clostridia bacterium (assembly GCA_017552845.1). GTDB lineage: Bacteria > Bacillota > Clostridia > Oscillospirales > Acutalibacteraceae > CAG-177. Next base: position 2,895 of record JAFZOE010000037.1, on the reverse strand, counting down.
TTGCTGATGGGCGACGCAAAGATTTACTATTCCTCAAATATCGCCTTCCCCTCCGATTTCGTGAAGAATTCCGAGAGCGGTCAGGATAACGAAAAATGGACGAAGGTCATGATTGTCGCCTCGGCAATCGCCTCGCTCGTTGCGGGAATCATCGTCGGAATAGTCAAGAAGGAATTCATGGCGTTCTTCGCGGCATTCACCGCCGCCATCTGCCTGAGCGCCCCGATTTTCGGCAGATTCATTCCCTCGTTCATCTCCTTCATTTCAAATAAGCGCCTCAACAGAGAGGGCTCGATGATAGCGAGCCTCGACACGGCCGACGCCGTCTCCCAGGCGAATGCCGTCGTCCTCGATTCGGCGGATATATTCGACCGCAAAAACTGCACGATGCACGGCATGAAGGATTTCAAGTGCATGCGTATGGATGTTGTGCTCCTCTACACCGCCGCGATGGTCATCAAATCGGGCGGTCCGCTCAGAGAGTGCTTCGAGCAGGTTGTTGACAGCAGAGCCGACCTTCTTCCGCCCGTGCGCGAGCTCGTCTATGAGGATAAAATGGGCATTTCGGCGAGAATTTACGAGCAGAAGGTGCTCCTCGGCAACAGGAATATGCTCGTTCATCACAATATCAAGGCGCCCGACAAGGCGTATGAAGACAGATACGCTCACGACGGCAGAAAGGTCATTTACCTCGCCGTCAACGAGCAGCTTGCAGCGATGTTCGTCGTCAGCTACAGCGTTGACGAGAATATCAAGAATTATCTCAAACAGCTTGAAAACAACGGAATTCAGATACTTGTCCGCACAAACGATGTCAATGTCACCGAGAATCTCATCTCCGAGAGCTTCGGCCTGAATCCCGACAATTTCAAGATTCTCTCGTCCGTCGCGGGCAGACTCTATAAGCGCAGGAAGGATTCCGTAACCGACCGCCTGCCTGCCGGAATCATCCACGACGGCGGAGCATTCTCGATGCTCAAGGCAATAGCGACCGCCTGCTCCATGGCCGCCAAGAACAGAATCGGTATCTTCATGCAGATTGCCGCGATGGTTCTCGGCGTGGTCCTCACCGTTGTTTCGGGCATTGCGGGAGAGGGCGGAATCACAATTCTCTGGGCAGTGCTGATTATGCTGCTCGAAGCCGCCGGTATCGCCGGAACGATTCTGCTCGGCAGAAAATAACAATTAATACCCGCCCGCCGGAAAGCGGGCGGTAAATATTGAATCCAGGAGATGCAAAATGAAGAAAGCAACGTGCGTTGTTCTTACTTTGATAATAATTGCGCTTTGCGCGATGCCTGCGTTTGCGGGGCAGCAGAATTATCCTGTCATTATCGTCAGCGGTTATTCTTCGGGCAATCTTTATGAAAACTACGGCACCGATTCACAGGAGACGGTCTGGCCTTTCGCCGTGAGCTCCGCCCTCGGGCAGACTCTCAGGGATTTTCCGAATTTTATCAGGTCCCTAGCCGTGTTCCTGCTGGGTAACGGCGCTCCTCTTGGTGTAACGATTGCCAAGGGCGGGGAGATAATTCTCGAAAAAATGTATACGAATCCCGACGGCTCGTCAAAGTATAATGTAGTCCATTATCCCAACGATCCGGCGATTTCAAGCTACGGCTATCTTACCGATAACGCTCCCGATGAAATCAACGAGCCCGAATTATGCGCTTACTGCGCTCAGAGGGCGGGGAAGGATAATGTATTCCTCTTCCAGTATGATTTCAGGATGGGCGCCTATGACTGCGCCGCGGAGCTTAACAGATATGTCAAAGACGTGATTAAATACACGGGCAGCGGCAAGGTCAACATTTTCGGCATCAGCTACGGCGGATTCATTACCGGCGCATATCTTTCGCTCTATAAGAAATCCGCGCCCGTCAATAACGCAACGCTGGATGTTCCCGCCCTCGGCGGAACCTCGTTTGCCCGCAGATTTTTCATGGGCGAGACCGAATTCTGCACAAGGAGCCTCATCGCCCTCGCGGAGAGCCTTATCGGGGCAGAAACAAACGTTGCTCCCGCTCTCGCGAATCTTGATTTAAGCCGTTTTGAGCCGCTGGTTGAAGCGTTCCTTAAAGAGATAAGGGAGCTGCCTCTTACCTGGGGAAGCCTCTGGGATCTGCTGACTCCCGATGACTATACCGAGCTCAAGCCCATGTTCCTTGATAAAAAAGAGAACAGGGAGCTTATCAGAAAGAGCGACATCATCCACTATGATGTGATGAAGAATTACCGCAGCAATTTCCTCGCCTGCATGAAACGCGGGATAAATATATCAATAATCTGCAATTATGTGGATTACACGGCTTTCGGCGGTGAAAAGCTCGCGGACATGCTGCTTGACGCGGAGAGAACGAGCGGAGCCGTTTGTGCAAAAGTGGAGGAATGCTTCCCCGACAGCTACAAGCCCGCCTACACGGTCTGCGGCAACAGAAATCACAGGCATCTCGCGCCTTCAATGCAGATAGATGCCACAAGCTGTTACCTTCCCGAGCATACCTGGTTCATCAAGGATGAATATCACGGCGGCTACGCCAAGGATCCCTACGGCTTCGGCCTCGTGAAAACCCTGCTCTTTGCCGATAAGAGAATGAATGTCCGCTCCGATCCCGCTTATCCGCAGTTCAATTACTCGAGAGCCCCATACAGAAGCGTCGCCGCAGATTTTTCGGGCTGCGCTCCCGGATATATCGATGAGGACGGCGCTCTCGTTATCACGAATCTTTCGGAGGATTCGGCCGTCATGATTCTCGATGTCAGAATGGGCTCCGTTAAATTCAGACTGCCCGCGCGCAGAATAATCGCGCCCGGCAAAACCCTGACTCTCGACTGCCCCGGTGGCATACCCGAAGGCCACAGCACCCTGAGGGTATCCTATATCAAACCCGCCCT
>JAFZOE010000349.1 GCA_017552845.1 Clostridia bacterium | reverse complement strand
CTCAATGAAATCAAGGGTGAGGACGGCAAGCTGATTCTTGTGACCGCAATCACCCCGACTCCCGCGGGCGAAGGCAAGACGACGACCACAATCGGCCTTGCGGACGGTCTGAGAAAAATCGGCAAAAAGCCGGTAGTCGCTTTAAGAGAGCCCTCGCTCGGCCCCGTATTCGGCATCAAGGGCGGTGCCGCGGGCGGCGGATACGCGCAGGTGGTCCCGAGGGAGGATATAAACCTTCATTTCACCGGCGATTTCCACGCGATAGGCGCGGCAAACAACCTTCTTGCCGCGATGCTCGACAATCATATTCAGCAGGGAAATTCGCTGAATATCGATCCGAGGAGAATCACCTGGAAGCGCTGCGTCGATATGAACGACAGGCAGCTCAGATTCGTGGTTGACGGTCTGGGCGGAAAGGTCAACGGCACACCGCGCGAGGACGGCTTCGATATCACGGTCGCGAGCGAAATCATGGCGGTCTTCTGCCTCTCCTCTTCGATTACCGATCTGAAAGAGCGCCTTTCGAGAATAGTCGTCGCCTATACTTATGACGACAAACCCGTTACAGCAGGCGATCTCAAGGCGGTCGGCGCAATGGCGGCGCTTCTCAAGGATGCGCTCAAGCCCAATCTGGTTCAGACTCTCGAAGGCACACCGACCTTCGTTCACGGCGGCCCGTTTGCGAATATAGCACACGGCTGCAACTCCGTTATGGCTACCAAGCTCGCGATGAAGCTCGGCGATTACGCCGTTACGGAAGCGGGGTTCGGCGCGGATCTCGGAGCCGAGAAATTCCTTGATATCAAATGCAGGATGACGGGACTTAAGCCCAACGCGGTCGTAATCGTTGCGACGGTCCGCGCGCTGAAGATGCACGGCGGACTTGCTAAGACCGAGCTCTCGGGCGAGAATCTCGACGCTCTCGGCAAGGGCGTTCCGAATCTTCTGCGCCATGTTTCAAATATCAAGGATGTATATAAGCTTCCCTGCGTGGTCGCGGTCAACAGATTCCCGACCGATACGGATGCGGAAATCGATTTCATTATCGCGAAATGCAGAGAGCTCGGCGTAAATACGGTTCTCTCAACCGTCTGGGCGGACGGCGGCGAGGGCGGCAAGGCGCTCGCCGAGGAAGTGGTTAAACTCTGCGAAGAGGATAATTCATCCTTCTCCTTCTCCTATGATGTCAACGACACGATTGAAAATAAGATTCTCGCGGTTGTCAGAAACGTTTACCGCGGCAAGGATATAAACATCACGCCCGCGGCTCAGAAGCAGATTGATTCGCTGACAGCTCTCGGATACGATAAGCTTCCGGTCTGCATAGCGAAAACGCAGTATTCCTTCTCGGATGACCCGACAAAGCCCGGCGCACCCGAGGATTTCACGGTAACGATTAAAAACGTCAAAGTCTCCGCAGGCGCGGGATTCATAGTGGTCCTGACCGGCGACATCATGACGATGCCCGGCCTGCCTCGCGTTCCCGCAGCCGAGAAAATCGACGTTGACGAAAACGGCGTAATCACAGGATTGTTCTGATAACATATAAGCTGAAAAAAAGGCTGTCACCGTTTAAGGTGACAGCCTGCCGCTTTTTATGAATCCAAAGCATTGAATGCTTCGGTATATGAAATCCGCCAGGAGGAGCGGATATTTGGTGACGGTGTGGGATTATCTGCTGAGCAGACTCTCAAGCGCCATGATTTTGAAGAACTTGCTCCAGGAGAAGAATCTCTTGTCATTCTCGATTTCCTCAATCAATACCCATTCAAGTTCTTTTTCGTATTTGTTCATAGTTAAGAACCTTCCTTTCGTGTTTCGGTGGCTTTATTATACCACTTTCGCCGGAAATGTCAAGGCATATTGCACAATTACAGATATCTCCGTTTGTGCAAATTGCACCAAAATCGACCCCTGCCGTTTTTTGCACTGTCAACAAAAAATACCGGATATGCCTGATATTTTATGCAAATTGCCGGCATGAAATCACATCCCGCCCGGTTTATGAATAAACTGTTACGCATTTCACGGATTGTAAATATTAAATTTGGAGGATTGAACAAGAAAATACAAGATATTGGTATTGCCTGCGGCCTGCGGGCAAAATATAGTTTTTTAATTCACGCGGGAGAATGTCCTTTATTTGGGACATTATATCTGTTAAGCTTATTATGTCAGAATAACAAGGCTAATTATTGTTGAAATAAATACGCGCGTGCGTTATAATATTTTCAACATATTGTAATGGAGAATGTTATGTCACTTAAAACCGCTAAAGAAATGGAAAGAGCAGCGAAGCAGTTCGTTGAGAACTGGCGCGGCAAGGGCTATGAAAAGGGCGAGAGCCAGAAATTCTGGATTGAGCTTTTGGAGCAGGTTTTCGGCTTTGAGAATGCGCCGCAGTTTGTGCTGTTTGAAGATCAGGTGAAGCTCGATAAATCAACGGGCTTTATTGATGTTCTTATTCCGTCAACCCATGTCATGATTGAGCAGAAAAGCATTGAAAAGAATCTGAAAGCGCCCATAAAGCAGGCAGACGGCAGTTCGCTCACTCCTTTTCAGCAGGCAAAAAGATACAGCGCAGAGCTCCCCTATTCCCAGAGACCGCGCTGGATAATCACCTGCAATTTCAAAGAGTTTCTTATTTATAATATGGAAAACCCGAACGGCGAGCCCGAGAGCATAATGCTTGAGAATCTGCCGAAGGAATATTACCGCCTGAGCTTCCTTGTGGATGAAGGAAACGAGAATCTGAAACGCGAGGAAGAAATCTCTATCACGGCGGGCGAAATAGTCGGCAGGCTCTATGACGCCCTGCACCGCCAATATAAAGACCCCGAGAGCGAGCACTCGCAGAAAAGCCTCAATGTGCTCTGCGTGCGCCTTGTTTTCTGCTTTTATGCGGAGGATGCAGGCGTTTTCGGCAGGCACCTCATGTTTAACAGCTATCTGAGGAATTTCGATTCAAAGAATTTCCGCAAGGCGCTCATTGACCTTTTCCGCATTCTCAACACGAGAATTGAGGACCGCGACCCCTATGAGGATGAGGACCTCGCCGCCTTCCCCTATGTCAACGGCGGGCTTTTTGAAGATGACAATATTGAAATTCCGCAGTTTACCGATGAAATAAGAACGCTGATTCTGGACTACGCGAGCTCCGGCTTTGACTGGTCGCTGATAAGCCCGACCATTTTCGGCGCCGTGTTTGAAAGCACCCTGAATCCCGAAACGAGGCGCAGCGGCGGTATGCACTACACCTCGGTAGAGAATATTCACAAGGTAATCGACCCGCTTTTCCTCGACGGCCTGAAAGCGGAATTTGAAAGCATAAAAGAATTAAAAGAGATAACCAACCGCAACAATAAAATCGAGCAGTTCCGCAAAAAGCTCGCGGGGCTTAAATTCCTCGACCCCGCCTGCGGCTCGGGCAACTTTTTAACCGAGACTTATATTTCGCTCCGCAAGCTCGAAAACGAGGCGCTTTCATTGAGAAACAAAGACCAGGGGCGTTTTGCGGGGGTCGGCGAAGCGGACCGCGTCTATGTTGAGATAAGCCAGTTTTACGGCATTGAGATAAACGATTTCGCGGTAACGGTTGCGAAAACGGCGCTCTGGATAGCCGAGAGCCAGATGCTTAAAGAGACCGAGGCAATACTCAACACGAATATCGATTTTCTCCCGCTCACGACTAACGCTTATATTGTCGAGGGCAACGCCCTGCGCGTTGACTGGAACGAGGTTGTCCCCGCGTCTGAGCTCAGCTATATTATGGGTAATCCGCCGTTTGTGGGCGCAAGACTCATGAGTAAAGAGCAGAAAGACGATTTATTCGGCATTTTCGGAAAAGCCAAAGGTGCTGGAGATATGGACTATGTTACCTGTTGGTATAAAAAAGCTGCCGACTATATGCTCGGCACAAAAATAGAAGCCGCACTTGTTTCAACCAACTCTTTATCTCAAGGAGAACAACCAGCGATTTTATGGGAAAATATCAATAAGGATATAGTTATTATCTTTGCTAACAGAACGTTCCGTTGGGACAGCGAAGCAAACATAAAAGCTCACGTTCATTGTGTAATTATCGGCTTTTCTTATGTAAACAGAAAAGATAAAGTTATATATGAATCAAACAAGTATAAGCGTGTTAATTTGATCAATGCATATCTACTTGACGCCCCCAACGTTTTAATATCAAGTCGCTCAAAACCGCTTTGCAATGTTCCTGAAATGGATTTCGGAAGTATGCCGAACGACAGCGGTTTTTTAAGCAATTATTCTGTTGAGAAAAAGAACGAAATTGTCACTAAATATCCCAAAGCTGAGCATCTTTTCAGAAAAATACTCGGCGCTGACGAATTTATTAACGGCAAAGAAAGATATTGCCTTTGGTTAAAAGATATTTCACCAATTGATTATATTGATATTCCGCCTGTTTGCAATGCTATTAAATCGGTTGAAGAAATAAGGAAAAACAGCAAAAGAGAAGCAACGCAAAAGCTTGCTCAAACACCAATGCTTTTCGGAGAAATCAGACAACCTGAAAGCAAATATATAATTGTGCCGAGGGTTTCATCAGAACGCCGAAGATATGTTCCAATTGATTTTGTAAACAATGATATTATTGCTTCGGATGCAGTTCAAATCATACCCGACGCGACGCTTTATCATTTCGGCGTGCTGACCTCTAATGTTCACATGGCATGGATGCGAACTGTCTGCGGCAGGCTTGAAATGCGTTACCGCTATTCTGTAAAAATAGTTTATAACAATTTCCCGTGGCCGACGCCGACAGACGAGCAGAAGGCAAAAATCGAGCAAACGGCTCAGGCAATTCTCGACGCGAGGGCGAAATACGCCGAATGTTCATTCGCTCAACTGTATGGAGAGAACTTCACTCTTTTTACTGATTTATTACAAGCCCACCAGCAGAATGACCGCGCCGTTATGCAGGCTTACGGTTTTCCGCTCAATATGACCGAGAGCGAATGCGTTGCCGAGCTTATGAAAATGTATCAGATTCTTACTAAATAGTGCGAAGAATTATATTGGCAGCTTTTCACTCTATGAAGATAATAATAATGTAGGAGGATTCTTATGTCGAAGCATACTAACGAAAAGATTACATGTCCCAAATGTGGCATAGAAGGCGATTTTGTAGTATGGGATAGCCTTAATGCGACACTCG
>JAFZOE010000348.1 GCA_017552845.1 Clostridia bacterium | reverse complement strand
GCTATTATACGATTCAGAAAGTGACCAACGGTCAGTTTTTACATCCGAAGGCCGGGGAAAAGAAAACAGAAAATAATAACTTATAAACAGTAAAGCGGGGAAATGATATGTCAAAGCTTGAAGAAAAAAAGAATATGAAGAGAACAAATATACTCGACGCCGCGGCGAAGCTTTTTATGGATAAGAGCTTCGCGTCAACCGCCGTTGACGACGTCGTCAAGATGGCCGGCGTCGCGAAGGGCACGTTTTATCTCTATTTCAAAGATAAATACGATCTGCTCAATCAGATAGTCGCCTACAAGGGCGCGGAGGTTCTGCAGGGCGGTATTGATTCCCTTCTCGAAAAAGAGCAGGAACAGGAAATGAACCTGACCGAAAAGGTGCTGTTTCTCGTGGATTTTTTTGCGGATTATCTGAATTCGCACAGGGACCTCGCTGCGCTTGTCAATAAGAATCTGACTTTCTTCTTCAAGAGCTTCACCTCGGGCGAGAATGCCGAATTTGCCGCCGTTGCGGACAGATTCATATCTGCATTCACTTCGCAGGGTTGGACAGAGGCGGAGGCGAAAATGAAGGTATATATGCTGACCGAGCTTATCGGAACGGTCTGCTGCGAGGCGGTGCTCGAAACCGGACCGTTCACGCTCGAAGAAATAAGGCCCGTTCTCAAAAACGCGGCGGCGGGCATGCTGGAGGTGAAGCGCGATGATTGATAAGATTTCATATTTCATAGCAAAGCATCCGAAAACAATATTCATCGTCGCGACCATTCTGCTTATCCCGTCGTTTTTCGGATATATCAGCACTTTTGTAAATTATGATATTATGTCATATCTGCCCTCGAGCATCGAGTCGGTGCAGGGCGAGGATATGCTCGATAAGGAATTCGGCCTCGCCGCTAATGCCTTCCTCGTCATTGACGATATGAGCGCGAAGGATGTAGTGAAGGTCAAGAACGAAATCGCCCGGATTGAGGGCGTTTCAAACGTCACCTGGGTTGACGATATCGCGGATATAAGCATTCCGCAGTCCATGCTTCCCGACGCGCTGACCGATATATTCTACGCGAACGAAGGTAAATCGACTCTGCTGATGATTCAGTTTGAGCAGGGCTCGGCAACAACTTCAACCATGAACGCGATAAGGGAAATCCGCACGAAGCTCAATAAGCAGTGCTTCCTGAGCGGAATGTCCGCAATCATAACGGACACAAAGGATCTGAGCGATTCCGAGGCGCCGAAATACATTGTAATCGCGGTTGTCCTCGCGCTGATTGCGCTCTCTTTCACGATGGATTCCTGGGTGCTCCCGCTTGTGCTGCTGACCGCGCTCGGCTATGCGGTCATCTATAATCTCGGCACGAATATCGTTATGCCGAACGGCATTTCATATATCACGCAGAGCGTCGCGGCGATTCTCCAGCTCGGCGTCACGATGGATTATTCCGTATTTCTCATGGACCGCTTCAACGAGGAACAGAAGAACACCGATGATAAGACCGAAGCCATGGCGCGCGCCGTTTCCTCGACCTTCATATCGCTGACCGGCTCGTCGCTGACAACGATTTTCGGCTTCCTCGCGCTCTGTTTCATGAGCCTGACTCTCGGATTTGATATCGGTATAGTCATGGCGAAGGGCGTTGTTTTCGGCGTAATCACGGTCGTCGTGGTCCTGCCCGCGTTCCTGCTTATGTTCTATAAGCCGATTTACAGATTCAGGCATAAGAGAATCATCCCCTCGTTCCGTCATCTGAATAAATTTGTAATCAGACACAGAAAACTGATTGCAATCATTTTCATCGCGCTGATAGTTCCCTCATATATCGCAAAGAGTGCGGTTCCGCTCGACTATGTAATTTCAAACGCCCTGCCCGAGCAACTTGATTCCGTTCAGGCGCTGAATAAGCTCAAGGGCGATTTCAATATGGCAACCACTCATTTTGTCATAATCGACGACGGCGTGCCCTCGGGCAAGGTCTCTGAAATGATAGATGAATTCGAGGCGGTTGACGGCGTTTCGGGCATAATCTCGCTCAATTCCTTCGTCGGCCCGGCGATAAGCGAAAATATGCTGCCCGACGCGATTAAGGAAATCTGCTTCAAAAACGGCAAGCAGCTGATGATGGTGAATTCGGTCTATACTCCGTCTTCCGATGAGGAAAACGAGCAGGTCGATATACTGACGGGAATCATGAAAAAATACGACCCCGACGGTTATCTGACCGGCGAGGGCGCGATGTCAAAGGATTTAATCACCGTCACAGACAAGGATTTCAAGGTGACGAGCATTATCTCGATAGCCGCGATTTTCCTGCTGATTGCGATAATTTTCAAATCAATTTCTGTTCCGATTCTTCTCGTGGCGGGAATCGAACTCGCGATTTTCATAAACCTCGCCCTCTCGCTCGTGACGGGCACGAACGTTTCTTTCATTGCGCCCACAATAATCAGCTGCGTCCAGCTCGGCGCGACGGTTGACTACGCGATACTGATGACAACCAGATTCCGCGAGGAGTTACGCAACGGCCACAATAAGCTCGAGGCGATGCAGATTGCCGCCGAGGCATCGGATAAATCGATATTCCAGTCCGCTCTCGTCTTCTTCTGCGCCACATTCGGCGTCTACTGCGTGTGCAATATCGAGATTGTCAAATCAATCTGCTCGATGCTCGCAAGGGGCGCGCTCGTCAGCGGCCTTGTGATAATAATCTTCCTGCCCGCCCTGCTGACCTGCTTTGAGAGAATCATCGGCAAAACCACTCACGGCTGGAACACGGCGGAAAACGATAAAAAAGATGGTAAGAAAGGGGAGAAAAAGCAAATGAAATCTTCACCCGCGATAAAGAAGGCTCTCGCCCTCGGCACAGCGCTCTCGATGCTGCTCTCGCTCGCTGCATGCGGAGCTAAAACCGATGCGCAGGATACAACCGATAAGAGTAATGAAGTAATCGCCGAGCAGCCGGTATATACCGCGAAACCGGGCTCCGTCTCGAAGGCGGAAACCGTCTATATAAATATTGACAACAGCGGCGATATCGATAATATAAGCGTCACCGACTGGCTTCATACCGACAAGGGCGAGGTCTGCGTTTCGGATACAAGCGACCTCAAAAATATCGAAAACATAAAGGGCGACACCCTGCCCGTTTCCGATAAAGACGGCATCAGATGGAATATGACCGATACCGATCTCTATTACAGCGGAGAAACCGATAAGAAACCGCCCGTCTCCATTGAAATTAACTACACTCTTGACGGCAAAAAGATTGCTCCCGACAAGCTCGCGGGCAAGAGCGGCAAGGTCAAAATAGATGTCAATATGAAAAACAACCTGAGCAAGAAGTATAAAATCGGCGGCAAAGAGTATAAGATTTATCTGCCCGTGCTCGTTGTCGGCGGATTCATAATGCCCGAAGCGGAGTTTTCGGGAGTTCAGGTGAAAAACGGCAGAGCTATAGGCGACGGCACAAAGGAAATCGCCGTTATGTTCGGCGTGCCGGGTCTGACCGAAAGCCTCGGACTCAAAGAGGCGGGTCTCGATGAAATCACCGGTATTGAGCTCGGCTCGACCGCCAGCGTCACGGCAGACGCGAAGAATTTCGCCCTCGGCAATATGTATTTCGCCGCCGTTCCGATAAGCTCGCTCAATCTTGAGCTTGACGCGGGCAGCTCGGTCGATGACCTCAAATCCGTGCTCTCCGTTCTCGGCGAAGTGCAGAATACAATTGGCAATATGGATATTGACAAACTCGTGAATCTGCTGACTTCCGGCAAGGGAACAGAATCCCTGCTCGGCATAATGGGCGACGCAGTGGAGCTCTATAACAGCAACAAGGCGCTGATAAACGTGCTCGCGAAATACGCCTCGCCCGAGAATAACGAGCAGCTGAAAAAACTGCTTGAATTCATGACCGATTCAAATACCGCGAAGGCAATCGGCCTGCTCTCCGATTCGAGCGTTGCGAAATTCTTTGCAGGTCTCTCCGATCTCGGCGGCGCGATTCCCCTCGCCGATTCGCTCCTGAAAGATCTGCAGGATCCCGAGGTTAAAAAAGCGATTGACAACCTGCCCGCAACCCTCGAAAAAATCGGAGAACTGCAGAAGCTGCTCGAGGATAACAGCGACACGATCGATTATCTGATGACATTCTTCAACGAGGATACGGTCGGCGCGGTTTCAAAGATAGTCTCGATGCTCGACGAAGCGGATATGGCGAAGCTTCAGGAAAAATACGGCTCGCTGACCGAGAGCGCCGGCGAAATCGCAGAGAGAATCGAAAAATGGATTGAATTCGGCAAGTCCTATAAGATTTTCACTTCGGCTCCCGACGATATGACAACTTCCGTCTTCTTCGTCTATATGACGCCCTCCATTGAGAAAAAGCAGGCTCAGAACACTCAGACAGCCACCCAGCCCTCCGGCGAATCCCCCCTGGATGAATTCATAAAGAAATTCAAGTAATAATATACCCGCAGAGAAATCTCTCTGCGGGTTTGGTGTTGTTTTAGGGTCTTATTGTGACTTCGGGGAGGAGGCCGAAGAGGTTTCTGAAGAAGGCGATGATTTTATCAAAGAAACCGGTTTTGACCTCGGCTTTGCAAGGTTTCTGAAGCTCGGCTCCGCCCGCATCTTTCTGAACGTTTCCGGCGGCGTCGATGACTTTTACGGTGAATGTGCGGGTTTCCCTCATTTCGCCGGCATAATATGAAACGCTTGAATTGTCGCCCCTTGCGACCTCTCCGTTTTCATCATAAATTGCGAGGAAATATCCCGCGGGAACGTTCGATGAGCTCGCTGTGATTGTGACTTTGGAACGGTAATCGACTGTCTGAGAAGCTTTTACATTGAGGACTGCGCCGGCGGTCGGATTGGTCGGTGTATCCGGGTTTTGCGGATTAAGCCTGGTTCCGGGCTTTACCCTGGTATAGGTTACGGGGCAGCGGTCGCATTTCGCGGTTTCGGTGCCGTCAGCCTCGGTCGTGGCGTCATTATTGTAAATGTAATTTGTGAAACTGTGCCCGAGGGGATCTTTATATGAATCTTTATAAGAATCTCCGCAGTGGCAGGTATGGGTTGTATAGCCCTTCTCCGTGCAGGTCGGCGGAGTCACGGTATAGGTGTATTCATGGCCCGCCGCGCCGGTATCAATATGTTCCGAAGTCAGGATGTTGCGGCAGACTTCGCATCGCACGACGCTGTCATAATATCCGCCCTCTGTGCAGGTAGCAGGCTGCTCGTTTTCCTTCGCCGCGGGCAGAGGCTTATGAGCCTCAAGTTCTTTTGTCTTATGCTCTGTGCTCAGAACTTTTTCGCAAACTGAACACTTGATTATCTCATCATATTCGCCCGCCACGGTGCAGGTGGAATCGGTTTCGTTTTCCCATGCCGCTTCGCCCGGAGTATGGTCCGCAAGGGGAAGCTCCTCATAGGTTGTATAATCACATCTGGAGCAGGTGACATAAGGTTTCCAGCCCTTTTCCTTGCAGGTTGAGGACTTGCCTTCGTGGGGTATCTCATCATGGCCGAGCGGCTGTGTGTTGACTGTTTCCCTGCTGATTTCGCCGCCGCAGACCGTGCAGTAAACCACGCTTTCGTAGCTGCCCGCCACGGTGCAGATTGACGGCGTTTCGTTTTCCATCTTTTCCTCGCCCGGGGTGTGTCCGGGAGCGGTTAAGACGACCGATTCTGTCAGAATTTCGCCGCAGACAGAGCAGATTTCCCTGCCCTCGCCATCCTCGGTGCAGGTTGCGGGAGTCAGGGTGACTGTTGCGGGAATATGCTGCGTGCATACCGCCGTTTCACCCGAAAAATCGCTGCAGAGGTCGCTCAGGCATACCGCCGGCACTACGGGATGAGTGTCGTTTGCCCAGGCCGCGGTCGTTCCTACCTGACCGCTGTGTGTGCAGGCGCCGGGCCTTCTCGAAAGATACCAGGCGCCGTCCCCTCCGGCTCGCAGGGGCCACCAGTTATCAAGGGAATCGCCTTCGGGATATCCCGAATAATCGTTGCCGTAAAGCACCCTCTGAGGATCTTTGGCCATGGGATCGGGGTCGAAGCCGTAATCCGGATTCAGAACATCGCAGGGAGAGAGCAGGAAAACTTTGTCGCTGGTGCTCTCCCAGTCATACTGCTCATAGCCGGTAATTCCGTTGACGGTCATCTGAGTTCTGTTGTCGAGCTCAACTGTCTTTATCTTTGCCTTCTGCTCATCGGTGAACGCGGCATCATAGAAATCGCCGTTGAGAAAATCTCTCATATTGCTGACGGTGTAGTCGGTTGCGTAATGGGTATGCTCCTCATCCGCCCAGGCATACTCGGCATAGTAGTCGTTTTCATCGCTCTTTATATGCGTATTCTGATACACTATGGAATCGACTATTTCATCGCAGACCATAAGCCCCGTTTCGGGGTTGAGAATGCGCCAGGTAAGCGGCTCAAAGAGATAATAATAAACATATTTGTCAAAGCCGTCTTCGGTATAGTGATAATCGTAATCCTTATATTCTTTCGGCTGAGTGTTCGGCGAGGTCGATTCGGTAATCAGATCCGTATATAAAACCTTTGCCCTGTATCTGTTTCCGCCGAGTATCATATCGGCATAATCGGTATAATAATCGGCGTCATAATAGAAGCGGTGCTCCAATACCGAAAGATTTTTCTTCGGGGCAACCTCAACTGTTTCATTGAGCGCGGAGATTATACCCGCGTCCGTGACTCTGCTTCTGGGATACATGCCGAAGGTTACCGGATCGCCGGTATGGAACATATCCCCGCCCGTCGATTCGGAGACGAGATTCTCAAGGCGCATCGCGGGGCAGACTCCGTTTGTCGCATCGCGGTCATACGAATGGGGATAGGTCATAATCGCCATTTCGTCTCCCTTGTCGTTGACTCTGCAGCTGTAGCGGGAGTTAAAATACTTGCAGACAGTGCGGATAGCCAGCGGAAACCGTTTCCCGTATCATATATTCCCTGCGATTTCGCGTAATCTGTGCAGCCGAGCGTTCTCGCGGGATCTTCCGCATTCCAGGCGGTGTTGAATCCGTAGTTTTCGTTTATCAAATCATTCCAGGAGAGCAGGAAAACTCTATCCTGAGTGGCGGGGTTGTCATATTTATGGACTCCGTTATTCGAGCCGCCGTTTGTCATATCCCAGTAATCATTTACCTGTTCACTCTCCGCGATGTTCTCTTTCTGGGTATCGCTGAAAGCGGTATTCATGAAATCTTCGTTGAGCCAGGCGCTGATGCTCTTGTAATAAGCCCGCGAATAATCCGAACCCAGAATACTCAGACCGTATTCACCGGGATATGTATAGAATTCGGAGTAATAGCCCTCAAACTGCGTAAACGGCTGGGAATCAATCAGCGTTTCGCACATTACAAGTCCCTCTTCGGGATCGAGCACGCGCCAGCGAATCGGGTCATAGCGGAACCAGTAGGTGCTGCCGGCGGAATAGCCGTTGAGCTCCTGGGTATATACAGTTTCCCCGTCTTTTTCCATGTCGGTGAACGGGCGGTATCCGTCAATTCTCACGCCCCTGTATTTGACGTTGAACCAGACTACATCGAGATACTGCATCCCCTGAAAAACAGCGGAAACATGATAAGTATCGTCTTCCTCGACATATCCTTTGGTATAATAATCGAACGGCTTCCATTCGCCGGGTATTTTTTCAAGCTTTGCAATCAGGTTTTCATCCCTGACGAGCGACTGCGGATAGGTGCCGTATTCAATGATGTCGCCTGTCTGAAACGGCCCGGTCCTGAGAGTCAGATGCAGGGTGGACTCTTTCTGGATATTATAATCCGCAAGGGTGTGGCCGTCCTCAAGCAGTTTACCGGCAAAAACCAGTATCTGCTGATCGGGCGGTATTCCTTCTTTATCCTGAATCTTCGCCTTGACATTGTCAATTGAATCTCCCGGCTCGACCTCGAGAGTGACGGTCTTTCCCGTCCGGGTTTTGACAAAAATCTGCATTGCGCTCACCGTCAGGGTGAATACGCCGAGAATAAGCGCGGCCGAAAGCAGAACCGCAATCAGCTTTTTTGTTCTTTTCATATTATCCCTCCCCGTTATATCAGAGATAAATCGTGTAACCCTTATTGAAACTGCCTCTGTGGTAGTAGGTGACGGTCTTTACGCTCTGGTCGAATATTGCCGTCCACTCGGTGGAATAGTCGTTCAGCTGGCTCTGCGCGGCTTCCTTCATAACATCGCGCAAACCGGCGGCAGTCATCTGAGGATTCTTTTTGAGCGCATCCATAATCAGATCGTATCTTTTCACGCTCTTCTGCGAGCCGATTCTGAATTTTGAGGGCGTGACATAGAAATTAGTCAGCACCGGCGTTTCGGTCACGGTCATTTTATTGTTGATATATTCAACTGCGACGGAATAACCCGTTGAATCGCAGATTGCGAAATGAATCACATAGCCGAAAGAAGCGTGCATATCATAGCCTCTGAGAAGCTCAACCGCCTGCTTCGCGCTCGCGGCGCGGTCAAGGATAAGTCGGATTGCGGTCGAGGTCGTGAGGTCGGGCTTTGAAGTCTGCTGATTTATCACGGCGCTCTTGTCGAAGACCATATTGACCGAAACGCAGACGCCCTTTTCGTTCATGCCGTCAAGCGGGGCATAGAGGGCGCAAAAACGAAGAATGTCATCGGTCAGCTTGTAATCCGTGCTCGTTGTGACAAAATCTGTGTTTACGGTCGAAACCGATTTATAGCCCTTTGACGGTTTGCAGACGAGGGCGAGACCGTTGCAGCGCTTCCAGTCGAAATTCCTGCCGAAAAGATAGCCGCCGTTTTTATTCTTGACCGAAAGAGTGCTGCATCCGCCGCCTATGAGCTTGAATATCGGACCCGCCTTGCCGCCGAGCACCTGCTTTACGAGAAAATTCGTCAGGTCCTCGTCGCTTGAAACGCCGCCGCCCGAAAGAAAGGCGGAGAGGCCGTCATCCCCCTTGAATTCGGCATAGGAAAAGCCGGGCAGGAGATTTTTAATCGCTTCGGAAGGGACGATTTTTACCGTATTCAGAGGCGCGGATTTTTTTGATGTCTGCTCCTTTGCCGCGGTTTCGCTCTGCGTTTCGGTTTCTGTTGTTTTCGCCGATGTTGTTTCGGTTTTCTTTTCGGTAACAGACGAGGTTGAGGCGGACGAGATGCTTTTTGACGAAGCAGTCGTCGTTTCTTTTTCATTTCCCGAGCAGCCCGCGCAGGCGAGCATAACCAGCCCGAGAATCACGCATAATATCCGCTTTTTCATTTCGCACCTCCCGCAGTAATATATATAAATTTTATCATATTATTCATCTGTTTTCAAGAAAAACGGGGCTGTGATAATTCATAAATAAGCTTTGATTTTATTGACAATTCCGCTCACTTGTGAAATAATCAAACTGATGAAAAATGTCCTTTATGAGGTGATGATATGAATCTGAAAGTTGCGAATATCGGCATGAAATTCGGCATGTCGCATGTCGAGGGCGCGATGAACTGGGGCGCGGAAATCGCCGCAATCTGCGACAGCGATGAGGAAAATCTGCGCTTTGCGGGCGAGAGATACAATATTCCGAAAGAAAAATGGGTGTCTGATTACCGTGAAATAGCGGAAAATCCCGAAATCGACGCGGTGACGGTCGCGGTTCCCGACCAGCTTCATAAGCAGATTTCCTGCGAGATGCTCAGGGCGGGAAAGCACGTCCTCTGCGAAAAGCCGCTCGCGCTTGCGCGGGAGGATGTCAAAGAAATAATAAAAGCCGCGGACGGGAGCGGCAAAAAATTCATGGTCGGCCAGATCTGCAGAGTCACGCCCTCGTTTGAAATGGCGAAAGAGATAGTCGCCTCTGGCAGAATCGGCGATTTATATTTTATAGAATCCGAATACGCCCACGATTATATGACCTTCCTCGGCGGCTGGCGCGCAGACCCCCTGCGCCACGGAGTAATCGGCGGCGGATGCCACGCGGTTGACCTTATCCGCTGGATTGCGGGCGACCCTGCCGAAGTCTTTGCCTACGGCACTCACCGCCTGCTTCCGATGGTTTCCTATGACGACGCCACAATAGCGATAATGAAATTCGATGAAAACACCGCGGGCAAAGTCTTTGTCTCGACCGGATGCAAGCGCGATTACACGATGCGCACAGTCATTTACGGCACGAAGGGCACGCTTATCTGCGACAACACCTCGCCTGAAATGAAGCTTTTCGAGGTGGACGAAAAGGGAGTTGCCAAAGAGCCAGAAATCATTCCCGTCCGGGTCAACAGCCACAACGCAGGCAGGGAATTTGAGGTCTTTGCCGACGCGATTGTCTATGATAAACCAATCGAGGCCGATGCCCGCGAGGGCGCAAAGACAGTCGAGGTCTGCCTCTCAATCATCGAATCCTCAAAAACCGGCGTCCCCGTCCGGCCGGATTATGATTTCTGAGAAGATATGAAAACTACCCTGTCATTCTGAGGCGGATGCCGAAGAATCGCAAGTTTATAATAAGTCAGTTATTGAGATCCTTCGCTTCGCTCAGGATGACAAAAATCTTTATATAACAAAGCCCGCCGGATTGATTTTCCGGCGGGTTAATTATTATATTAAGTCTCTCATTTTTCCGCATTCGGTGCAGAATTTGGAATTCGCGTTTACATGGCCGCAGCCCGAGCAGAGCCATTCGCCTTCGGCGAGGACGGGCTTTGCCTCGGCGGCTTTTTTGATTGCTTCCATCTGCGCGACCACCTGCTCGGCGGCCGCAAGGGCATCGTAGCCCGGGGCGTTCATATCTGAGCCTGTCTTTGTCTCAAATATCGGTTCGCCGCATTCATCCGCGAGCATAGTGAGCCTTGCGACACGCGGATTAGCCTCGTCGGGAAGATAGAAGCAGGCAATCGAAATTTTGTCGGCAAAGAAGGTTATTGCGCGGTTTTCGCCTCCGCCCGCCATCGGCGGCATCTCCGGAGCGGGCGCACTTTCTGAGAATTTGCGGTTGATTGCGCCGAGAATATTCAGCGATTCAAAAAGGGCGCTGATTTCGGCGAGTTTTTCACCGGGCACGGCGTAGATTTTCGTTACGCACAGACCGTTTGTGTAATCTGATTTCTCGAGTTCAACGCCGCCGCCCTGCTTCGTGTGAAGATCGAGCGTGTGCGAAATATTCTGCGGCGGATTCGTCGTCGCAAAGCGGCTGTAAGTATATCTGACTCCTGTAAGATTCATAGTCTGCTCCTTGAAATCACTGCGTTATAGTGCCGTCTTCGTCCCAGAGATCGTGCCAGCTCTCAGCGCCGGGCCAGAGGAATACCTGCCCCTTGATGAGGCGGCAGTTTTTGTCGATTCCCGTGAGAATCTTCATCTCATCGTCGGTCAGCGGATCCTCGACGGTGCAGCGCAGATTTGAGATATATTCATTATCATAGATTGAAAACGGAATCGGAATCTGACCGCGTCTGACCGCCCATTTGAGGCAGATGACGGCGGGATGGACGCCGTGAGCCTTCGCAATTTCAACAAGCTCCGGCACCTGAATATCGGCGACATCGTCGGGAGTTGTGTCCCTGTCGGGCCTGGTAGGGCTTCCAATCGGGCAGAAGCCTATCGGCTGAATGCCGTGAGCGACAACATAATCAAAAAGATCGGGCTGCTGGAAGCAGGGATGAAGCTCCATTTCAATGACGGTCGGCTTGATTCTGCAGAGCGGCAGAACCGCCTCGAGCTTCGGAATCGTCATGCTGCTCATGCCGAGATTCTTAACAAGGCCCATATCAAAAAGGCGCTCCATCTGACGCCAGGTTGCCATGAATTCATCAACCGAAAACGGCTTGCTGTCGGGATTTCTCGAGTCTCCGTCGCATCCGGGGGCATGATAATTCGGGAACGGCCAGTGAACGAAATAGAAATCGAGATAATCAAGGCGCAGGTCGCGCAGGGATTTCGCGCAGGAGAGAAGAACTTCGCCCCTGCCGTGCATATCGTTCCAGACCTTTGAGGTGATGAAGAGCTCTTCGCGCTTAACTTCGCCCGAGTTTATCGCGTCTTCAAAGACCTTGCCGATAAGATCCTCGTTTCCGTAAACGCTCGCGCAGTCAAAGAGGCGGTAGCCCGCCCTGATTGCTCCTGCGACGGCATTGCTCACCTGCTCGGGCGTGAAGCGGTCGCTGCCGAAGGTTCCCATGCCGATACAGGGGATTTCCTCGCCGTTTGAGAGACGGATCTGAGGGACTGTGCGCGGATCGATTTTTTCCATATTTATCTTCCTTTCTTATTCGTTGATAAGCATAATTTTGCCGTGGACCTGCGAGGGATTTTTATAGAGGGCAAAGGCGTCTGCGGCCTCGCTCATCGGGAATTTTCTGTAGATGAACGAGGGATCGAATTTAAGCTCGCCCGTGCCGAATTTCTCGGCGGTCAGCTCCCATTCCCTGCCGGGGAAAGGAGCGGAGTAGCTCATCCAGCTGCCCGTGAGAGTGAATTCTTTTCTGTTGAGATTCTCCCATTCCGCGGGGGTGAAGGTCATATCGGTATGCGGAGTTCCGATAAAGCAGAGGGTCGCCTTGTTACCCGCGAGAGCGAACGCCATTTTCATAGTGACGGGAGAACCTGCCGCCTCAAAGACGGCATCAAAGCCTCTGCCCGCGGTCATATCCGCCGCCTGATTCATGAAATCGGGTTTCAGAGTGTTTATCACTTCGTCCGCTCCCATCCTCTTCGCGAGGTCGAGGCGGCTGTCGTCAATATCGAAGGCGACCGTCTTTTCGGCGCCGAGAATCTTTGCCCACTGGAGAGTGAAAATGCCGATTGTTCCGAGGCCGAGCACGGCGACTGTTCCACCGCCGTTATAGCCGGCATGAAGCAGACCGTGAAGCGCGACCGTCGAAGGCTCGAACATCGCCGCCTGTTCATAGGGAACACGTGAATCGTATCTGACGGCGTTGACCTCGGGAATAACGACATGATCCGCGAAGCTTCCCTGCTGGCGGCTGCCGATAAACGAATAATGCTTGCAGAGCGAGTAATCGCCCTTTTTGCAGTCAACGCATTCCATACAG
>JAFZOE010000036.1 GCA_017552845.1 Clostridia bacterium | reverse complement strand
GTATGTTCAAATGAGAATGAGTGCTTGCACAGCTTATATGGCTGGTTATGATTTGAAAAGCGACCAAGTTCAAACGCTAGTGTATGCTTGCCTTGCCGGTGTTTCGGTTAACGAAGTAATTAAAAAAGCAAGCGTTAAGTTTGGGGAGAAATTTGCGAACAGCCTGATAGAAAAAATACCGGGAAAAGTCCTTGTAAAAATCAATCAAAAATTGGGGTTTAGGTTTATAACGAAATTTGGCGAAAAAGGACTTGTAAATCTGGGAAAAATGATTCCGGGAATCGGGGCTGTTATTAATGGTGGACTGGATTTGGTAGAAACAAAAGCAATAGGATCAAGAGCATATAAATTCTTCATCGAAATGGACCCGACTATGGGTATAAAGAAAAAAGATAACGATGCTGATTCCGTTGAAGTTGAAATTGAAGATTCTGATTTTGCATAATTCTTACAAATACATCTTAGCTTGTATACAATTCTGATTCAAAAGGGGTTTTTGATGATGATTAAGGATTACAAAAAGCAGTTAAAAAAATATGCTTCTGCCTCATGGAAAATCGGGGACACATTAGTTGATGATTCCGATATTTTTATATGCTTGTTTAACAATAAAAACAAGGGTGCTGTTCCCAGCGTTTCTGCAATGGGAATTAACAAGTTGACAGGCAAAACCGCCTGTTCCAATACAATTAGTGAATCATGGCTTGAAGATTTGAAATCTGAATTAATGCGGTAGTTCCCCCGAATTCATAAATCTTTATTCTCAAATTCACAAAAATTCTATATTCGCATGTATAATTGAAATTGTAAAATAAATAAAAGTATTCACAGCATTAACAGGAGGGATATTTATGGCGACAGAGAAAATTCTTGTGGTTGACGATGACAGCAACATCGCCGAACTTCTCAGACTCTATCTCGAAAAAGAGGGATATGAGGTATACACAGCCAACAACGGCGGCGATGCCGTCAAGGTCTATAAGGAGAAGGAGCCCGATCTTATGCTCCTCGATATCATGCTTCCCGTGCTTGACGGCTGGCAGGTCTGCCGCGAGGTCCGCAAATTCTCGGAGAAGCCGATTATCATGATTACAGCGAAGGGCGAAACCTTCGACAAGGTGCTCGGCTTCGAGCTCGGCGCGGATGACTATATCGTGAAACCCTTTGAGCCCAAAGAGGTTATGGCGAGAGTCAAGGCCGTGCTTCGCAGAAGCGGCAGCGCAGACAAGCAGGATATCAAAGAGGTCCGCTTCGATAAGCTCATAATCAACCTTACGAATTACGAGCTCGTCGTTGACGGCAAAAAGATTGACACTCCGCCCAAAGAGCTTGAGCTCATCTACCACCTCGCGAGCAATCCGAACAGAGTTTTCACAAGGGATCAGCTCCTCGATGAGGTCTGGGGCTTTGATTACTACGGCGATTCGAGAACAGTTGACGTTCACGTAAAGCGCCTTCGCGCAAAGCTCGAAGGAGTTTCCGATAAATGGGAGCTCAAAACCGTATGGTCGGTCGGCTACAAATTCGCGACCACCGAATAATTAAGTAAACTTATCTTGTAAAGCGCTTGCGCAGGCAAGCGTTTTGCTTTTCGGAGGAGAGCTGCAGCTTGAAAAAGCAGAGAAAATCCGGTCTTTTCAGGAAATATTTCTTCATCACCATGGGTATCATACTCGTCGCCTTCATTTTCACGGGCGCGGGACTGATTCTGATGGTTTCGGGCGTCTGGATGAACGAGCGAATGGAAATGCTCGAGGAAAACGCCGTGAATATCCGCAACAGCACCGAGGAGCTGCTCATCTCAAACTATCTTGAGGGCAACAGCCGCGGCTCGGTTATCATGATATGCAACAATCTCCTCCAGATTTCCAACGCGACCGACGCCGATTATTTCATAGTCAACGAGGCGGGCCAGGCCGTTTACTGCAAGGATCTTATCCGCGCGAACGGCTTGATTGATGCGGACGGCGACTGTATTGTCCACGGCAAATATCAGGTGCCGGAGGAAATAATGGAAGCTCTCGGCGGCGGCGAAAACTTCCGCTCGTCGGGCGGCGACCTCGGCGGCCATCTCGTGAATCAGAGTTTCATTGTGGCTGTTCCGATCATGTCGGGCGATGTCATTCGCGGCGCGGTTGTCGCGACCAAACCGATTGCGACCGGCCTTGTGCCCTATGTCACGATGATATTCAGCCTGTTTCTCTTCGCGTTCCTGCTCTCGTTTGTTATCGCGTTTGCCCTCGTTTATATTTCAACTTCGCGTATGGTCCGCCCGCTAAGGCAGATGTCAAGCGCGGCGAAGCAATACGCTCTCGGCGATTTCTCGCAGCGAATCAATATCAAGAGCCGCACGAGAACCGAAATCGACGAGCTCGCCGATTCCTTCAATTCAATGGCGAAGGATTTATCCGATCTTGAAACATCGAGGCGCAGCTTCGTTTCAAATGTCTCTCACGAACTGAAAACCCCGATGACCTCAATCAGCGGATTTATTGACGGTATTCTCGACGGCACGATTCCCGAATCCGAGCAGAACTATTATCTCGGCATCGTCTCCGAGGAGGTAAAGCGCCTCTCGCGTCTGGTTACGGGAATGCTCAATATGAGCAAAATCGAGGCCGGCAAGATTGACATAAAGCCCGTGAAATTCGATATCAGCGAAATGCTGTTCACGACTCTGCTCACCTTCGAGCAGAAAATCGATGAGAAGGGCATAGAAATCAGAGGCCTTGAAACGATTGACAAAAACGAGATTATTGCCGATAAGGACATGATAAATCAGGTCGTCTATAACCTGATTGACAACGCTGTTAAGTTCACGCCTCCCGAAGGATATATTGAAATCAATTCGAAGCGCGACAGCGAAAAGGTGATAGTCCGCATCCGCAACAGCGGCAGAGGCATCGCTCCCGAGGAAATCGACCGAATCTTTGAGCGCTTCTATAAGATTGACAAATCAAGAAGCTACGACGTCAAGGGCGCGGGCCTCGGCCTGTATCTTTGCAAAACGATAGTCGAGCTTCACGGCGGCGATATAGCCGCGAGAAGCGAGGAGGGCGAATGGACGGAATTCATCTTCCGCCTGCCGCTTATGTGATTTTTATTTACCCGCTGTTCAAAATAATGTAAAAAATACAGTATATATTTTTGTATGTAAAGGGAAGATACTCGCAGAAAAGGAGTAGATTTTATGTTTGACGAAAACGGCAACTACATTCCCGAAGAGGAGAATTCAACAAGCGAAAACACAGAGCCCGCAGAAAACACGGAACCCGCCGGGACTGCAGAAGCAGACGCTCCGGCAGACGAATTCGGATATACCGCGCCGGCGCAGAGCGAAGAGGCTCCGGCCTATACCGATGTTTCAAGCGGTTATACCGCTCCCGAGTCGGCAGAAGAACCGGCAGAAACAGCGGAAACCGCAGAGGAACCGGCTCCCGCGACCGAATATGTTGAGGCTCAGCAGGTTCCGCCTCAGGCGCCTCAGGGCGGTTACGGCTACGGCGCTCAGCAGAGCGGCAGCCCCTATGCTTCTTATCAGCAGCCTCAATACGGCGGTTATTCACAGCCGACTCCTCCTCCGGTTCAGCCCGAAAAGCCCAAGAAGAGCGGCGCCAAGATTTTTGCCGCGATTATCGCCCTTGTGCTCGTCTTTGCGCTTGGTGTCGGCGTCGCGTCAATATTCAACAATAAAAAAGGCGGCCTGAATTCCGCCAAAGAGAGCAGAACCCAG
>JAFZOE010000347.1 GCA_017552845.1 Clostridia bacterium | reverse complement strand
CGTATATAACTATATTCATATCGGCAATGCCCGCCCGCTCTGCGTTTTTGATGTTCTTCGCAGATATCTTGAATACAGAGGCTATGAAGTCACTTTCGTTCAGAATTTCACAGATATCGATGATAAAATCATCAAAAAGGCAAATGAAGAGGGAAGCGATTACAAGACAGTCTCCGAGAAATATATAGAGGAATTCTGGAAGGATGCAGACGGCCTTAATTTCAGGCACGCGACCATCCACCCGAAGGCCACCGAGAATATTGACAAAATAATCGAAATCGTCAGCGGCCTTATTGAAAAGGGACACGCTTACGAGGTCAACGGCGACGTTTATTTCAGCACCAAGACCTTCCCCGCCTACGGCAAGCTCTCGCATCAGCCGCTTGAGGATCTTGAGGCCGGCGCGAGAATCATGGTCGGCGATATCAAGCGCGATCCTATGGATTTTGCTCTCTGGAAAGCCGCAAAACCCGGCGAGCCCTATTGGGATTCCCCCTGGGGCCACGGCAGACCGGGCTGGCATATTGAGTGTTCGGCAATGAATCTCCGCTTCCTCGGCGAGAATATTGATATTCACTGCGGCGGTCTCGACCTGATATTCCCCCATCACGAAAACGAAATCGCGCAGAGCGAATGCTTCACCGGCAAACCCTTCGCGAATTACTGGATGCATAACGGCTACATAAATGTCGATAATGTAAAGATGTCAAAGTCGCTCGGCAATTTCTTCACAGTGCGCGATGTGGCGGAAAAATACGGCTATGAGCCGATAAGATACCTGATGATTTCTTCATCCTACAGAAGCCCGATAAACTACTCGACCGATATTATCGAGCAGTGCAAGGCATCGCTCACCCGCCTTTACACCTGCCGCGACAGCCTTGATTTCGAGCTGAAAAACGCTCCCGAGGGCGAGGCCGACGAGAGCGTAAAAACGCAGCTTGACAAGAGAGTTGAGCAGTTCAACGAGGCACTTGACGACGATCTCAATACAGCCGACGGAATCGCCGCTGTATTTGACCTTGTCAGAGACATAAACACGCTCGCTCTTGGCAAGGGCGCTTCAAAGGGAACGGTTGAATACGCGATTAAGATTTTTGATATGCTGACCGATGTGCTCGGCCTCGTCTATAACAGAAAATCAGAGGATTCGGACGCAGAAATCGATGCGCTGATTGAGGCGAGAACGGCCGCCCGCAAGGAGAAAAACTGGGCAGAGGCAGACCGTATCCGCGATGAGCTCAAGGCAAAAGGAATCGTGCTTGAGGATACGCCGATGGGCGTCAAATGGCACAGAGAATAATAAGAAAAGCCGCTGAAAAGCGGCTTTTTGTTTTACTGATTATCATCGTAATCGTCGATTTCATCGGGGATTCCGTCGCCGTCCGAATCTGCGAACGGATGTCCGTTGTCAAGGATTTCTCCGATTCTGACATTGCGCTGAATCTTCACTTTTTCAACCTGCTCGTTGAGCATTTCCTTGACTTCAAAGGGATGCTTCACGTTTTTCAGCGTGATTTCGGGCATGGTCTTGTCGCTGGAATTCACCGTGATTGTGCCGACGCCGAACATGCGCTGCCAGAGTGATTTTTTCATTGAAATATCGCGGACTCTGTAGAGCTGAACCTCGTCGAGCTTAACCGAGAGTGCGCCGGTTTCGATAAAGAGGCGGTCCTTTGAAAGTCGGTATTTTGTGAAGGAGAGGGGCATGCCGAGATGCCTTGTGCGGTCCTTCCAGAGAAATTCGATTTTTCTTTTTTCAATCTTTGACATAATCCGCACCCCTTACAGAGAATTCACAAAATCGATGATGTCATTGTCGCCCGCGCGGTTGAGGACTCTGCCCTCAATAATCTCAGCGCCGGGTGCGCTGGGCTGAAGATTCTTGACGGTCTGGCCGAATCCGCTGCCGCCCGAGGTGGCAAAAAGAATTATGCGCTTACCCGAGAAATCCGCTCCCTCGAGGAAGGTGTTGACAATAGTCGGGGCGATATACCACCAGATCGGAAAGCCGAGGATAATTTCATCATATTCCGCGATTTTTTCGGGCATTTCCGCGATGGCGGGGCGCGAGGATTTATCCTTCATCTCGAGAGATGAACGGCTCTGTTTATCCATCCAGTTAAGGTCGGCCTTGGTATAGGGGGTTTCGGGCGTAATCTCAAATAAATCGCTGTTTGCCGCCGTTGCTATACGCTCGGCGACTTTTTTCGTCGTTCCCTCTGCGGAAAAATATGCAACAAGTCTTTTCATATCAGTTCTCCTTTATCCTTTTATTGTAAATTGCCCTTAATATTGCAGCAGTGCCGATGAATATGCCGATTCCGCCTGCGAGGGCGGGAACCATAAGGGCGTATGCGACGGGAAGATTGAGTTCTTTTCCCTTGAATACCATATTGTAAAAGAATTCCGGTCTGTAAAACGGATAGGGATAAAAGTGCATTCTGCCGAGCACTCCCCTCGCCATTGAAAAGAGAGAATAGACGAGCGGATATATGCCCGCAATCCACGGCGCCTTTTTGCCGATTTTTTCATCGGTTGCCGGGAAAAGGAAGATAATCACCATCAGCGGCGGCATTATCATATGATGAAAAATCTGAGTAAAGCTGTGCATCGCGTTATAGGGCGTATCCCAGGTAAGCGGCGGCGACATTTTAAGCGGAAAGCCGCTTGTATAAACTATTCCCGCGAGCAGAATATAGGTCGTCACCAGCAGTGTGAAGGTCGGATTGAATGCAATCTTCTGCGCCCTTTTACTGCCGAAAACGGCAATCCCCTTGATTATCAGATAAACCGAAGCGAGGATGTTGCTGTGAATCGTGAAAAACGAGAGCACATTCAGTTTGCCGTAGTCAACCGGGCTCCACTTCGGATCATATTCATAGACATAGTATGAAAGGCGGTGCATTATGACAAGCACGCCGAAAATGCCGATAATCAGCAAAAATGCGCCGAATACCCTGCTTTTATTCGGTTTGTTGATTTTGATTTCATCCATCACGGTAACCTTCCCGAGTATCTTTTCCCGTTTGATTTGAGCCATTTTTCTCTCTCAAAATAATCGGGCATAACGCGGAGTATCTCCTCGTAGAATCTCTTAGAGTGATTCATATGCTTGCGGTGACAGAGCTCGTGAACCACGACGCTGTCGAGCACCTCAAGCGGCATCTGGCTGAGCAGACAGCTGAAACTGAGATTGCCTTCCGCCGAGCAGCTGCCCCATCTTGTTTTCGGATGCCTTATAGATATTTTTCCGTAAGTGACGCCGAGCAGATTTGCGTAATACTCAACCCTCTGCGGAATTATCGCTTTTGCAAATGCCGTAATCTGCGCGAGCTCCTCATCGGTATAAACGGGGAGAGGCTCGCCATAGAGAGTCTTATGCTTTGAGAGCGCCCTCTCAATCCATTTTTCATTGGAATTGACATATTCCTCAATCTCGCGATAGGGCATTCTCTTGGGCGCGCGGACTACAAGCTTGCCGTCCGCACGCAATTCGAGCTGAACTGTTTTTCTGTTGCTTTTTATTATATCGGGATTATATTTCATCTCTGCTCTTCTCCGCCGAAAATGCTCTTTTCGTGTTTTTTATCCTTATCAAAATAATAGACTCTGCCGCCCTCATTGCCGCAGATAACCGAATAACTGCCGTCAATAACCACAAGCGCCGCGCCGTTTTCCATGGCGAAGGCGGAATACTCCCTGCCCTTCACGGCGTCGGCGAAAGAGCCCCAGTTTCCGCCCTCAAAATGCGGGCAGGCGGCATAGGGAAGAAGGCCGATGCAGGCAATCCATTCAAAAGCGCCGTCTTCACCGCAGTCGTCATATCCTTCCGCAAACCAGCACATCATTCCCGAGCTGAGACCCGAAAGTATGACTCCGCGCTCATAAGCCTTTTTCAGCGCTTTATCCGCGCCGGTGCTTCTGAAAGTATTCATCATGAATTTCAGATTTCCGCCATCTGCATAAATGATATCTGCGGAGAGAATTGTATTCTCAATATCCACATAAGAAAGTGAAGCGTCGGTGAGCTTCAGAATTTCGCATTCACAACCGAGAGAGGAAAAGACGGCAATCACATCGCAGTTGTCATCGCAGTTGTCAAAGCTCGCGGTCGGCAGAAAAATGAGCTTGGGGTTTTCTTTTTCCGCCAGCGAAATAATATATTCAGCGACATTCTGCATCTCGCCGTTGTCGAATCTTCCGCCGCCGAGACCTATGATTTTACCCATATTATTTCCTTTTTTTCATGAGCAGCGCTCCGCCTATTGCGGCTCCCGCCGCGCCGAGCACTATCCCCGCTTCGCGGAAGAAGGTTTTGGTGCCTTCAATGCTGACAGGCGCCATCTCATAGAGCGTATAGGTCAGCTTTTTATCGGTTATGTCGCCGATAAGCTCGGCGAAGGTATATGTGCCTGTTTTGAATTCGCCCGATGGCTTAATATCAATATATCTCGCGCCGCGCAGCAGACCCGGGCCGTAAGCGCTGAAGCCGCAGCTCTGGGTGAATCCCAGATACATGCCCTTATACTCCGCGAGGAAACTGTCATTATGATTATGGCCGGCAATAAGAGCGCGCATCTCACCCTTCTCGAGGAATGCCTCGACCTCGCCGCTGTTTATTTTTGAAGTTGCGGGCGATTCGCCCATGAAATCCCTGATTGAATTCACATTGTGAGGATCGAGCTTATACCATTGATTGCTGAAATTGCCGTAAGCTCTCACGCCGCCGCGCGAGAATCTGCCGACCTGCTTGAGAACTTCAAAATACTCGGGAGTCGGGATATGCTGAAAAGCGAATGACGGCAGAACTTTGCCGTATTTAGATTCAAAGGCGTCGCGCGTGCTGCGATACCACTCCACCTGATTCTTATGCAGTGCTCCGAAACCGCCGGCACCGTCTTTGGCATGGGTATCGAAAATATATATGAGAATCTTATCCTCAACGCTCAGGCAGAAGGTGCCCTCATCTCCCTGGCCGGGTCCCTCATTCCAGACGAATCCGGGCAGCGCCTTATACATTTCAAACTGCTCGGCATTGCTGATTCCGCACTGGCTGTCATGATTGCCGAAGGTTGCCGTAAAAGGAATTCCTCTCGAGGTCATCGGCTCGCAGATGGTTTTTATAACCTCGTTGGTGCGCCTGCGCGTATCGGTGAATAAATCGAGAGCGTAGCCCTTCACCTGGTCGCCGGTCAGCACAACAAAATCGGGTTTCGCCGCGTCAAGCACTGCGTTCATGAGCCTGAGCGTATTCGGATTCACCCGGTATTGCTCCTGAATATCCGCAAACTGCACCACACGGAAATTGCCGGAGTTGAAAAAGAGCTCGGTATTCTGCACATTATCCCTCCCCTGATCGGATTGATATATACATATTTATTTTAACATAGAGAATGAATAATAGTCAATATTGAGAATATATAATACCCGCAGGGCTATACGGGCAGCCTTGCGGGTTGAGTATATTTATTGAGTTTACTGAACGAATGCAGATTCATACATATCCGCGTAAATCTGAATTTCGTTCACCTTTTCTTCGACCGTGTCAATATGAGTGAGCACGCCTTCGCTGTATTCGCGGATGCTCTCATAATCGGTCTTTTTGCCGTTGTCGATTTTGCTCTTGAACATAGTCAGCGACGCGGCGTTTGCTTTATATACGCTGTCTTCCTGCGTGTATTCCTTTTCCTTGAGGGTTGAGCAGGTGAAAGAAACTATGTTGCCGTCTGCATCATATTCGATGAAACATCTTGATTTACTGCTCTGGATTATATATGTGCCGTCGGAGACGGTGACAAATTCGAGAAACTCGCTTTTAAGCTCCGGAGCCTGACCGTCTTCATTATAGGTGAATCTGAAGGAATCGGTTTTGGCGTCATATTCGGACTTATATGTTTCTGTCAACCCTTCGTTCATGAACTGAAGAGTATAACCACCGTCGTCTCGGCTGAAAATGACATTGCTGTTTCCGGCATCGTCTTTGAATATTTCGGAAGCATTTTCGCTTGTTACCGAATCATTTATCTTATCTGTCATCTCAAACGAGGAGACCGCAAACGGATCAAAAGAGCGCAGGATATAATTGTCATCAAGAAAGTAGGAATCGGGATTTTCGAGTTTTACGGACTGATTGTGGCTCTCCTCAAGCAGAGTGACTCTCGTTTTGAGAGATTCGAGCACAGCTCTGTAACGCTCCTTCGCCCCTTCAAAAGTCTTCTCTTCATTCGTGATAACAAGCGTGTCTTTATATATCGTTTTAGGCTCCGCGGCTCCGCAGGCTGTCAGCATAAGCATAAGCGCCGCCAGAGCGATGCAGATAAGTTTTTTCATTACGCTTCCTTGCCGGAATCGCTGAGCAGTTTCGCCAGCTCTTCCATAAAAGTATTGATATCCTTAAACTGTCTGTAAACGGATGCAAAGCGGACATAGGCAACCTCGTCGAGGTCTCTGAGCTGCTCCATGGCAAGCTCGCCGATAACCTCGCTGCTGACCTCTCTGTCGAGTCCGCTCTGAAGCTGGAGCTCGATATTGTCAACCGCCTTTTCAAGCTGATCGAGGGAAACCGGTCTCTTCTCGCAGGATTTGAGCATACCGCGGAAAAGCTTGTCACGGTCGAAAACCTGTCTCGAATGATCCTTCTTGACGACGATTACGGGCACGGTCTCAACGATTTCATAGGTTGTGAAGCGCTTGCCGCAGGAATTGCATTCCCTTCTTCTTCTGATGCGCTCGCCCTCATCGGTCGGCCTTGAATCGATTACCTTACTGTCTTCGCATGAGCAAAACGGACATTTCATTGCAATTACCCCTTATGGAAATTATTTTGAAAGGAATTTATCTGCGAATTCCTTAACCTTGGCTTCGTAAGCGGCGGAGTCTGTCGGATAACTCTCCGCATGACCTGCGCCGGGAATTACGAGCAGGTCTTTATATTCGCTTGAGCAGGCGGCATAGAGCTGATGCACCATATAGGTCGGAACAAAATCATCCTTGTCGCCGTGAATAAACAGAATAGGAACTTTTGCAGTCTGAACCTTATTTATCGGATCCGCATCCCTGAAATCCCAGCCGTTGATGGCTTTATTGAAAATATTTGAGGTGTAGAGAATCGGGAAATTCGGCAGATGCATGGAATCATTGAGAATATGCTCAAACTGATCGTAGGCCGAGGTGTAGCCACAATCCGCCACGGTAAATTTGACGTTTTCGGGCAGGGAGGCGTCGCCGCTCATCATGAGAACTGTCGCACAGCCCATCGAGACGCCCTGGAGGATAATCTCGATATCCGAGCCGAATCTCTCGAGCATCCATTCGAGCCAGCGGAGCGAATCCTTGCTCTCATGATAGCCGAAGCCGATATACTTGCCGTCGCTCTCACCGGCCGCCTGATGATCG
>JAFZOE010000346.1 GCA_017552845.1 Clostridia bacterium | reverse complement strand
TACTACCCACGGCCTGGAAGCCAATCCGCGCGGCCTGCTGATTGTGGATGAAAACAACATGACTACCCGGTCCGGTGTATTTGCAGCGGGCGATGTGGTACATGGTTCCCTCACTGTAGTGCATGCTGTGAATGACGCGAAAAACGCCGCCTCCGATTTCGGCCTCTTCCTCAAGAGCATGTTCTGATCAAAAGGTGATTATATGAAAAAGACCAAGCGCATTCTCTGCGTTATCCTCTGCGCTCTCGTTCTTCTGCTCCCGCTTTCGATCGTTCCCGCATCGGCGGACGGTGAATATGATTTCCCGTCGGGCGGAAGTCTGAATTTCCTCGTAATGGGCGATTCTATTACCGAAGGCTTCGGAGTTGAAAACAGCGAAGAGGCGGGCTATGCAAGGATAGTTGCCGACACAAACGGCTACAACTATGTCAATCTTTCAAGAGTAGCGACCGATACGGAGCGCCTGATTTATCAGATAAAGAATACCGACAGATTCCGCGAGGCAATCAAATGGGCGGATATAATTCATCTGAGCATCGGCTCCAATAATTATCTCGCGAATGACAGGGTTGTTCTCATTACCGCGGGCGCGCTTTTCGGAGTTAACGACAGAGAGCTTGATGAAATCGCCGAGGGTATCTATCAGGATTATCTCATAATAATTGACCTCATCCGCGAGCTCAATCCCGATGCAAAGCTCATTTTTGACAATGTCTATTGCTCCTGGGAGGGTCTCGGAAGGATTCCCTTCAATAAGGCGGTAGTCAGAGTCAACAACGCTCTCAACCGGGCGCTGGAGACCAATAAGGATGAATTCGTTATCTTTGATCTTGCAAGCGTAATCAACGGCCACGGCGAGCTTGTCGCCGCCGATTCCACTCATCCCAACGCAAAGGGTAATGTTGAGATTGCGAAAGCAATGCTGAAATTTCTCAAGGAACTCGGCCTCGGCGAGAATACCGAGCCGGTAATCAATGCTCAGGGGATTGACTACAACTATTTCGTCGAATGCTTCGGCACGGTCGCCGGCACTCTGATTACGGCAATCGTCCGCGTCCTTACCCTGCATTTTCAGTAATATATAATGGATTAAGAAAACGGCTTGCCGATACAGGCAAGCCGTTGTTTATATACCGTAATTTACACTATCGAAGTAATCAGCGTTACAACCCAGGCGAGAGCGGAGATGATATAATCCGCGAAGTCTTTTGAGACGGGTCTCGCTTCGCCTTCAACTTCTTCAAAGAGGTTGGCGGGGATGCGTGCGGTGAAATCCTCTTCCGGCTTTTCGTAACCGAGCGCATAGAGAGTCATTGCCGCTACGTCTCTGTTTCTTGTGTCGCTGTCAAACTTTCCGCCCTTGACGACTGTTTTGCCCGCCGCAGCGACGGTAACGTTTGTTTCGCGCATTGTGATTCCGCCGTGTCCGCCGATGGTTGTATGACCGTGGTCGGCCGTTACGATAAACAGCGCATCATCAAGCAGACCGTTTTCCTCTAAGGTATCATAAACTCTGCCGAGATAACCGTCCACAACATTCATCTGATTGAAGAATGCTTCACCCTTGCTGCCGACGCTGTGTCCCTCATGGTCAACGCTGTCAAACTGAACGAAGAAGAGCTCGGGATCGTTGCCTGCATCGAAGTATTCGCAGATAGCGTCGGTGAGTTTCGCATCATCGCCGATATTGACTTTCTCAACTCCGATATCGTTTTCAACTATGCCGTGATTGATGCTGGACCAGTTGCAGTATGAGGCGAGAACTGCGTCGGGATTTGCACGGCGTATATAGTTGAATACGGTCGGATAATCGGTATCGGCACCTCTCTCAACATCGCCGACAACGCCGTTGTCAAGTTTTGTCTTGAAATATGAAACGCCGGTCAGTATGGCTCCCCAGTTGGGGCCGCTGTCCGTCTTGACCTCTGCGCGCGCTGTGTAATCCACTGCGCCGTCTTTGAAAATCCTGTCAAAATTCGGCGTATCTGCATCCTTGATGAATCTGCCAGCGCCGTCAATGCCTATAATGAATACGCGCTTGTATGCGCCGAATGTGCTGTCCTTTTCCTCCGCAAAGCCGATTGCCGCAACCGAGAGCAGAAGCACGGCCACCAGAATGACCGATAATACTTTTTTCATATTAACACCTCGTAATGCTTATTATTACTGCCGCAATCATCGACTGCGGCAGCTTGTATTTTTTATTTATTTGTTTTTATCCGATTAAACCTTATTTGATTTCAATGGTCGGAAGCAGACCGAACAGATTCTTGAAAAAAGCTATAAGTCTCGCAAAGAATCCGGTCTTGACCTTGACATTGATGGTTGACATCAGCGGACGGGTCTCATTTTTGGCGACGGTTCCGCTCGAGTCAATCAGTTTAAGGGTGAATTTGGAATCCTCATTGATTTTTTCTGAGGTCCAGTCAATGGTAGAGGTTCCGCCGGTAACCGGACCGCCGATAACTCCCTCGCCGTTTTGATACAGCCAGAAATGATAGCCGTCGGGAACATTGGTTACGGTAACAGTGATATGAACCTTGCTGCCTTTATCTATCTCAATATCGTATTTTTTATTGAGCGATATGTCTGAATCATTTGTGGGATTGATTTTTTCAAAAGATGCGTCAAAGGTATAATCCTTTGATACAGTGAGGGTATCGCCGGGCTGATAAGTTTTTCCTGAATTTCTCCAGCCTTTGAAAGTATATCCTGATTTTTCGACAGCTTCGGGAATAGTGATTGTATCGCCTATTGCTACATCTACTGATTTGGTACTATCGATTTTTCCGTCGACTCTGTATCTGATAT
>JAFZOE010000345.1 GCA_017552845.1 Clostridia bacterium | reverse complement strand
TGCAGTTCTTCATTTTCGGTAACGAGAACAGCAATATCGCAGGATTTCAGAATCTCGAGCGTTGCCTTCACGCGAAGCTCGCCGAGTGTTCCCTCATCGTCAATTCCCGCGGTGTCGATGATTACGACAGGGCCGAGAGGCAGAAGCTCCATCGCTTTTTTGACCGCGTCGGCAGTGGTGCCCTTGACGTCGCTGACAAGCGACATCTGCTGATTCGTTATTCTGTTTACCAGCGAACTCTTTCCCGCGTTTCTCACGCCGAAAAAGCCGATATGAATTCTCTCGCCCGAAGGCGTTTCGTTAAGTGACATAAATCTTCCTCAGAATCTGAAATCTCTGTCGCCGTTTTCTATTTTAACAAGTCGCTCGCGGACAATCTGCTGCACTTTTTCCTTCGGAATATTTCCGATTTCCTTCTCAATCATTTCCTCGCCTATGCGTCTTGTATCTTCGCTCGCATAGTCGATAAGGAATTCCTTGAGCGTCATAAGAGCATTCGGATGGCAGCAGTTCTGAATCTGCCCTGATTTGCAAAGGGACATGAAGCGGTCGCCGGTTCTGCCCTCGCGGTAGCAGGCTGTGCAGAATGAGGGAATATAGCCGGTTCTCATAAGCCAGTTGACAACCTCGTCGAGGGTTCTGTTATCCGAAACATCGAACTGCTCGGTGTCATGGGGCCTCTCAGCCTCTGCGTAACCGCCGACCGAAGTCCTTGAACCGCCGCTTATCTGGCTGACGCCGAGGCGGATTATCTTTGCCCTGACCTCCGGCGTCTCTCTTGTGGAGATAATCATTCCCGTATAGGGAACCGCTATTCTTATACATGCTGCTATCTTGCAGAACATATCATCGGAGAGTGAATTGTCGAACTCTGTCGGATCAATATCATCCGCGGGTTTTACTCTCGGCACGCTTATCGTGTGAGGACCTACTCCGTGAACCGCTTCAAGATGCTCTGCGTGCATAAGCAGGCCGGCAAATTCGTATTTATAATTGTCGAGGCCGAAGAGAACGCCGATACCCACATCGTCTATGCCGCCCTCCATGGCTCTGTCCATAGCCTCGGTATGGTAGTCGTAATCATGCTTCGGGCCTGTCGGGTGAAGAATTTCATAATTCTTTTTATGGTATGTTTCCTGGAAAAGAATGTATGTGCCGATGCCCGCATCCTTGAGCTTGGTGTAATTCTCAACGGTAGTTGCGGCTATATTTACGTTTACGCGCCTGATTGCGCCGTTCTTATGCTTGATTGAATAAATTGTCTTTATGCAGTCGAGAATGTATTCAATCGGATTATTTACAGGATCCTCGCCCGCTTCGATAGCCAGGCGCTTGTGACCCATATCCTGAAGGGCGATAACCTCTTTGGCAACCTCTTCCTGAGTCAGTTTTTTTCTCGGAATATGTTTATTTTTGAGATGATACGGGCAGTAGAGACAGCCGTTCACGCAGTAATTAGAGAGATAGAGCGGAGCAAAAAGAACAATTCTGTTGCCGTAAAAATCCTTTTTTATCTGCTCGGCAAGGTCATATATTTCCTTTACCTTCTCCTCGTTTTCGCAGGCGAGAAGCACGCTCGCCTCCCTGTGGGAAATCCCCTTGAGCTTTCTGGCTTTTTCAAGAATTTCATCAACAAGCGCAATATTGTTTTTGTTTTCCTCGGCGTATTGTATCGTTTCGAGAATCTCGGCGTCGTTGATGAACTCCTCCGCCTTCATTGATTTCATATTATATTCCATTGCTGTAATCTCCTCTGTCCGTTACAATTTCATAACCGGTCGATTTTATCCTCTCGGAAAGGCACGCTATGCATTTAGCCGCCTCATCGCCGGTGCAGATTTTATTATCATAGAGCATATATTTTTTCCTCGCATGGAGCGGGGAAAGATTTGGCATAAGCACATTTGCGCCCGCGAGAATTCCCTTTTCTCTACCCTTGGGATCAACCGTTCCCAGTGCTGTCGTTGCAGGCAGAAGCACCCGCGGAAGCGTCAGGCGTATGAGCGAGAGCAGGAAAACTGTCATTTCAGCCGTGCCGCTCTTATATTCACCAAAAGGCGTATCCTTATGGGGAATAAACGGTCCTATACCGACCATCTGTGGATTGAATTCCCTCAAAAAAACCATCTCGTTTGCCAGATCGTTTTCTGTCTGATAAGGCGAACCGACCATAAATCCCGCGCCGACCTGATAGCCGAGCGATTTCAGTTCAGTGAGACAGCGCATACGGTTATCATAGCTCATCGAATCCGGATGAAGCTTTTTATAATGCTCCGGATCGCAGGTTTCGTGCCTTAAAAGATATCTGTCTGCGCCAGCCTCTTTAAGCGCCTTATAGCTCTCAAAACTTCTCTCGCCGAGTGAGAGCGTGACGGCGCAGTCGGGATGATTTTTCTTTATTCTCCGGATGATATCGCAAAGAATATCATCGGTAAAATACGGATCCTCGCCGCCTTGCATAACGAATGTGCGAAAGCCGAGAACGTATCCCTCATCAGCGCATGCGATAATCTCATCCGCCGTCAGCCGGTAGCGTTCCGCGTTGGCGTTTCCCGCGCGGATTCCGCAGTAATAGCAGTTGTTCCTGCAGTAATTTGTGAATTCAATAAGCGCGCGGATGAATACTTTGTTGCCGTAATACTCTTTTCTTACCGAAACAGCTCTCTCAGCCGCGTAATTTCGGATTTCTTCCCTGTGCCGTATCAGTTCAAGGTATTCCTCCGCTGTCAGATTATTCTCTTTTTCCAGGCGGTCAATCAGCGCCTTATACATTTGAAAAAGCCGCTTTTGACGATACTCCGTCAAGCTTGCCGATTTTGCCGCAGAGATTGTTGATTGTATTTAGATCGGCATCAATTACGATAGTTATGCAGTTGATACCCTTTGATTTGTAAGGAATTCCCATTCTGCCGATGATGAATTCGCCGAATTCAGAGAGAATCTCATTTAGCGATGCAACGCTCTCAAGCTTTTCGACGATGATTCCTATGACTGCTACTTTTGTTTCCATAACTTTTTCTCCTTAAAAATAATAAGCCGCGCCCTGAAGGACGCGGCACAATAAACATGTTTCGCTTAGGGTCAGAGTATCTCTTTCCTTCAGGTCGCCTGTATTATATCATAACATATTCATTAAATCAATAGACAGTTTGTGAATAAATGATGCGGAACGCCTGAAGACGTTCCGCCTGCAGTTTAATCGTAATGATGCTCTCTCCAGTAGTCCTCCGCATCCTCGAAATCATAGAAATCATCATAATACCAGTCATAAAAATCCTCTTCGTCCCTGAAATCCTTGGCGTTATAGGGATCGGACTGAGGCTCCGTGTGTCTGACACGGTATCTGTATGAAGTCGTATAAATCTTCGTGGTTGAGGGCTCTGTTGTGCGGTAGGTATAGTACCTGGTTGTGTATGTTTCGGGTGCCTTAGTCGTCGGCTCTGTTGTTGTCGGCGCGCTTGTTGTGCGCTGAACGGTGGATTGATACGCCGTTGTATAGCGCGAGTCTCTGCTTCTGCGCTCGGGGATAAAGGAAGCAACAAGCAGATAGAGCATAAAGAAAAGAAACGCGACCGAGAGCACCGAAACAAAGATTTCAAAGCGGTTATTGTTCTTTTTCATAAAATCACACTCCTCTCAGAGAATGAGTTTACTCAGTCATCGAAACCGTCGTCGTCATCGTCGAAGAGATCTTCGTTATCGCTGTCGAAATCGTCATCATCGGAATCATCGCCGAAAAACCAGTCGAAAGCGACAGCCTCTTCCAATGTGTCCACGGTTCCGTTTCCGTCAAAATCGAACAAAGGGTCATCAAAAAAGTCTCCGAAAAGTCCCATAATTAATACCTCACTTTCAGTTAAGTATAATATGCCCATTCATAAACTGTTCCAGTTTCCGTGCTGTATGCGGGTGGCTGATTGTCGTCAATTCCCATATCTTTTCTGATATCTTTGATTACAAAGTAGGTAATCGTTCCGATAATCAGCGCAAGCGCAAGGCGCAGCAGAATCATAAACAGCGTATTGTTTCTCCTCATATCATCACTTTCTTCCGGTTGTTTTCGATTGTATAATACCATAAGCAAGAGGGGATAAAAACTGTTTTTGCGGCAAAATAAACCGTGTTATTTTTCGGAAAGAGGGAAATCAGGAATCGATTGCAATCTCATTATACACTGCCTGCCTGTCCCATAAAACTCCCTTTTAAAGCGTTTTCTGCTTAAATCTTGCCATTTTTCGTTAAAAATGATAGAATTAAACCGAAAAATCTGAATCGGGGTTGATTATATGAAAATCACTGTTGCGGGTGCGGGTCACGGCGGACTCGTCGTGGCGGCATTGCTCGCGAAAAGCGGGCACGATGTCACGGTTTATGAAAAGAAAAAGAGAGACGAACTCGGTCACGATTGGGAGGACCGTTTCACTTTCTCATTGCTCGAGGAAATCATCGGTAAAAAGATTCCCGATACCGCCTGGCGATACAGGGGAGACTGCTCATTTGTCAGCCCCTCGCGCACGAGCAATGTCGTAATCAATTACAACGATTCAAACCGCCAGAAGATAATGTGGCGCAAATATCTTATCGGCACTCTGCTGGATTTTGCCGAAGAGAGCGGAGTGAGATTTGAATACGGTTCAGAGGTTCTCGCGCCTGTAATCAAAGATAATGCAGTTACAGGAATAAAAACGGAAAAAAGCGAAGTCTTATCCGATTTTGTCATAGATGCCGCGGGAGTTTTTTCGCCTTTGCGCACAAACCTACCCGAATTATTCGGTATTGAGAAAACGCCTGCACGCGGCGATTTATTCTATGCAAAGCGCGCCTATTTCAATAAAACCGACGAGCCCGCGCCGGAGATTCCGTTTGAGATCTGCCTTTGCCATAACAGGGAGCAGGGGCTCTCCTGGTGCTGTGTAAACGAAGACAGCGTCGATATACTCATCGGCAGAATCGATCCGCTTCCCGAGGGCAAATTTGAGGAGTGCGCCGCCGATTTCCGCCTGCTCTATCCATGCACCGGAGACAAGATTCTCCACGGCGGTCAGAGCGGAGTGATTCCCGTAAGACGCCCGCTTGCTATTATGGTCGCTCCCGGATACGCGGCGGTCGGCGACAGTGCCTTTATGACAACTCCGATGAATGGTATGGGTATAGATTTATCTCTTAATGCAGGCCGTTTGCTTGCTCAGACGATTATCAAATACGGCAGCGCAGATATCGAAACGCTTTGGGAATACAACAGACAGTTCCATATAGAATACGGAGGAATCACCGCCAAAAATGAAGGCCTCAAGAATTCCCTGCTTGAGATGCCGGGCGAAGGTGTGGATTTCCTCTTTGATAACGGCGTGATTCAGTCCTCCGACCTCGCGGGAGCGGGGAGCAAGACGAGCATCGGCTCGCTGCTCGGCAAATTCGTCAGAGGTATGAGAAATCCTGCGTATTTCTTTGCTATAATAAACGGCCTTATAAAGGGCGCAAAGCTTAAAAAAGCGCTTGAAAACGCGCCGGCCGATTATAATACCGATGAAATATTCAGATGGCAGGAGAGTATAGAGAATACCCTTGTGAGGGTTAAGAGGAAGGGCTAAAATCATACTTTTCCGGTATGTAAATATTTAAAAATCGATTGGTGAAAATATCCAAATTTTCGCCAATTTTTTATGCAATATAATTGAATCATATAAAATTAAAATTTTTCTTTATTTTTGTGTTCTTATATGATAATATAATATTCGGAAATTTTCGGGCACCCCGCCCGTAACCTAAGGATTAAACAAGGGAGTGTATTTATGCAAAAGAAAATCAGCAGTATTCCTTTCAAGGGAACACCCGAGCAGGAAGCAAAGCTCAAGGCGTTTATCGAGGAAAACAAATCCGATCCCAGCCGACTTATGGCAGTAATGCAGGAGGCGCAGGAGATTTACGGTTATCTTCCCATGGAAGTTCAGCAGATGATAGCCGACGGTATGGATGTTTCTCTTGAGAAGGTTTTCGGCGTAGCTACGTTCTATGCTCAGTTCGCCCTCTCACCCAAGGGAAAATACAATATCTCGGTCTGCCTCGGCACCGCCTGCTATGTCAAGGGCGCTCAGGCAATTCTCGACAAAATCTCAGAGGAGCTCAAAATCGGTGTCGGCGAATGCACACCCGATGAGAAGTTCTCCCTCGAAGCCTGCCGCTGCATCGGCGCATGTGGCCTCGGCCCCGTTATGATGATCAATGACGAGGTTTTCGGCAAGCTTACCCCCGATGCCATTCCCGGCATTCTTGCAAAATTCAACTGATACGAAGGAACGCTCAATGAAAATCAAGGATCTGAAAGAGCTTCTTGACGCCGAAGTATTTTGCTGCGAGGAAAATCTCGGCCGTCAGATAGATTCCGCCTGCGGCTGTGACCTGATGAGCGATGTGCTCGCCTATGTCAAGGATCAGGGCGCTCTGCTGACAGGACTTGTCAATCCCCAGGTTGTCAGGACCGCCGTTATGATGGATCTGATTTGTATAGTGTTTGTTCGCTCAAAGGAACCCACCGAGGATATCGTGGAGCTTGCCAGGGAAAACGGCATAGTTGTCATGAATACCTCAAAGAGACTCTATGAAGCCTGCGGAATTCTCTATTCCAACGGCCTTACGGGAAAGGTTAAGAATTCTTGAGCGAGCCGCTTGTTTTTCATTTTGACATTGACGGCGAGGATTTCATCTCCGCCGGTCAGGCATCTATACAAATCAAAAAGAATTTAAGGCGAATTGGGCTTGACCCCGAAATCATACGCCGAGTTTCAATCGCGATGTATGAGGGGGAAATCAATATGGTCATCCACGCCAAGGGCGGCGAAGCGGATGTGAAGCTTTATGAGGACCGTATTGAAATTATTCTCGCAGATAAGGGCCCGGGAATCAAAAATATCGATGAAGCTATGCAGGAAGGTTTC
The DNA here is from genome assembly GCA_017552845.1 of Clostridia bacterium. Taxonomy (GTDB): domain Bacteria; phylum Bacillota; class Clostridia; order Oscillospirales; family Acutalibacteraceae; genus CAG-177. The sequence goes on along the minus strand of JAFZOE010000345.1, from coordinate 4,251 downwards.
TCCACCGCATCCGACACCATAAGAAGTCTCGGCTTCGGCGCAGGAATGGGATTGCCTAATATGAAGCGCTATTCCGATTCAATGCAGATAGATACCGAGGTCGGAGTCGGCACGACGGTCACGATGGTAATCAACCTTGCGTAAGTTTCATTAAAGTAGTGGTTATATGAATGAATATCAGCATTCGGTTTTGCTGGATGTCAGCAAATGCACCGGCTGCACCACCTGCCTCAAGCACTGTCCCACAGAGGCAATAAGGATAAAGGACGGCCACGCCGTCATTAATGACAGCAGGTGTATCGACTGCGGCGAGTGTATCAGAAACTGCCCGCATCAGGCAAAGAAAGCTGTGTCTTCAAAGCTCGAGTCGATGGAGAGATTCAAATATAAAATCGCTCTTCCGGCGCCGACGCTTTACGGTCAGTTTGATAATCTCGACGATATCGATTATGTGCTTGACGGGCTCAAGAAAATCGGCTTTGACGATGTCTTTGAAGTTTCGAAGGCGGCCGAGCTCGTATCCGCATATACAAGACTCTATCTCAAAACCGAAGGAATAAAGAAACCGGTAATCAGCTCCGCCTGCCCGGTTATAGTGAGGCTTATAGGTCTGCGCTTCCCGTCGCTTGCCGGCAACATTATCCACATGCTGCCGCCGATGGAGGTTGCCGCCTCGCTCGCAAGGCAGAGAGCGCTTGAAAGCCATCCGGAATTAAAAGACGAGGATATCGGAGTCTGCTTCATATCTCCGTGCCCCGCAAAGGTCAGCTATGTCAAAAACGGCTTTGCCGATTATAAGAGCAAGGTCGACGAGGTTGTCTCAATAAGTGATATATACTTCCGCCTTATAAACGAAATGTCTCACGGCAGCGATATCGAAAGCTTGTGCGACAGCGGAATTATCGGCATCAGCTGGGCCGGCTCCGGCGGAGAGGCGAGCGCAATTTTCAATGAGAAGTATCTCGCCGCCGACGGAATAGAAAATGTCAACAGAGTTCTCGACCAGGTTGAAAACGGGAATATTCCCCAGCTCGAGTTCATCGAGCTCAATGCCTGCCCCGGCGGCTGCGTCGGCGGAGTTATGACCATGCAGAATCCTTTCATCGCGAAAGCTCGTCTGCAGGCTCTGCGCCACGGTCTGCCCGTTTCGAGAAATAATCTTACCAAAGAAGAATCCCAGTATATACCCGCAAATTATCTTTTCAATGAGATACCAGAATATGCCCCGATTTCCCGCCTTTCCGACAGCATTGCGGAATCGATGAGAATGATGGCGGATATTCAGAATCTTAAGAATTCCCTGCCCGGCATCGACTGCGGCGCCTGCGGAGCACCGAACTGCAGAGCGTTTGCGGAGGATTGCGTAAGAGGAACTGCCGACTGCGGCGGATGCCCGATAAAGAGCAGAGAAGAGAACTGAGAGGAGAAGCGATTTGACAGTCGGAAAACTGTGTGAACTCGGCGAATTTGAAGCAGTCTGCCTCCCCGAGCCCGAAAGAGAGATAAACGGTGCTTATATCGGCGACCTGCTCAGCTGGGTTATGGGCAGAGCAAGACAGGATAATGCCTGGATTACCATAATGTCAAATATCAATGTCGCCGCGGTCGCTTCGCTCTCCGATGTTTCCTGCGTAATTCTCGCCGAGGGCGTGGCTCTCGATGAAGATGTTGCTTTCACCGCCGCTCAGAAGGGGATAAATGTTATTTCAACTCCTCTCGCGGCTTATGAAACCGCTCTGCTTCTCGGCGGTATTATCCGATGAATTATTTTTACGATTTCCATATTCACTCGTGTCTTTCACCCTGCGCGGATGATGACAACACCCCGAATAACATTGCGGGAATGGCTTCGCTCTGCGGCCTGAATATAATCGCGCTGACCGACCATAATTCCTGCAGAAACTGCCCCGCATTTTTTGAAGCGGCGAAGAGATATTCGGTTACTCCCGTGGCAGGTATGGAGCTGACAACGAGCGAGGATATCCATGTTATCTGTCTTTTTGAGAATCTTGAAGACGCTCTGTGCTTCAATGATGAAACCGACAGACACAGGATACTGATACCGAATAAAACGGAGATTTTCGGAAACCAGCTTATTCTTGACGGCGAAGATAATACTGTCGGTGAGGAGAAATATTTTCTGACCAACGCCACGGATATATCAATAGAAAATGCTCCTGCGCTTGTTGAGAAATACGGCGGAATCTGCTATCCCGCTCATATCGACCGCCCCGCAAACGGCATTATTGCGACGCTCGGTGTATTTCCCGAAACTCCGCATTTCGATATTGTTGAATTTGCGAGCGAAAGGAATATACCTGAATACACAGAGAAATATTCACTTGAAGGCAAAAGAACGGTCATCGGCTCGGATGCCCACCGCCTTACCGATATGAGAGACGGCGTGCATTTCTTTGAACTGGACTGCAAACCGGGCGATGACGCAGTAATCAGGCAGAAACTATTTGAACTTCTGAGGCAGAGCAGATGAAGGAATTATCCCTCAATATACTCGACATTACCGAGAATTCGGTCAAGGCGGGCGCCTCGCTTACCGAGATAACGCTCACCGAAACTCCGGAAACTCTGATTATAACAATAAAAGACGACGGCTGCGGAATGAGCGAAGAGACCGTGAAATCGGTTATCGACCCGTTCTACACCACGAGGACCACCCGCAAGGTCGGCATGGGAATCCCGCTTCTGAAACTTGCTAGTGAGCAGACGGGCGGAGAATTTGAAATAAATTCCTCCGATTCCCTGGAAGACCACGGCACTCTCGTTAAGGCGTCTTTCAATAAAAATCACATTGACTTCACTCCGCTCGGCGATATCATATCGACGGTAACAACGCTGATTCAGGGGCATCCAGATACCGATTTTCTCTTTACCCATACTTTCGGCGAGGCAGCGGTTTCGCTCGATACAAGAGAAATCAGGCAGGTGCTCGAGGATGTTCCGCTTGACACCTATGAGGTCATAAAGTGGATTGAAGAAAACTTAAAAGAGCAATATTCGGAAGCATTTCCGTCTATATAATTCAGTTTTTAATTTTTTTGGAATAAAGGAAGGATTGATTTTATGAAATCACTCGCTGAACTTCAGGCAATCAAAGACAAAATGAAGGATAAGGTTATCCTTCGCGAAGGCTCGGGCGATATGAGAGTCGTAGTCGGCATGGCTACCTGCGGTATCGCTGCAGGCGCGAGACCCGTTCTCAACGCTCTTGTGGAAGAGGTCAATAATCAGGGCCTCGGCGGTAAGGTTACCGTTTCCCAGACAGGCTGCATCGGCATCTGTCAGTTTGAGCCCGTAGTCGAAGTTTTTGAAGCAGGCAAAGAAAAGGTCACCTATGTAAAGATGACGGCCGAAAAGGCAAAAGAAGTAGTTGAAAAACATCTCAAGGGCGGTCGCGTAATCACCGATTACACGCTCAAGGATGAGAATTTATAATTTGGAGGTTAAGTTATGATTCGTTCACAGGTTCTTATCTGCGGCGGCACCGGCTGCACCTCTTCCGGCAGCAAAAAGATTCAGGAAGCGTTTGCCAAGAGTCTTGAGGAGTTCAAGCTTACGGAAGAAATCAAGATTGTCCAGACCGGTTGCTTCGGTCTCTGCGCTCTCGGCCCCGTAGTCATCGTTTACCCCGACGGCACCTTTTATTCACAGGTCAAGCCCGAGGATGTTCCCGAGATAGTCGAAGAGCATCTGCTCAAGGGCAGAGTGGTTCAGCGCCTTGTCTATGATGAGACAAGCGTTCCCGTCGATGAGATTACAGGCGGCGTCTCGCTCAATGATACCGATTTCTACAAAGCGCAGCACAGAGTTGCCCTTCGCAACTGCGGCGTTATCGATCCCGAAAATATTGATGAATATATAGCTGTTGACGGCTACGCCGCTCTCGGTAAGGTTCTTACCGAAATGACTCCCGAGCAGGTTATCGAAGTCGTCAAGGCTTCCGGCCTCAGAGGCAGAGGCGGCGGAGGATTCCCCACCGGTCTCAAATGGTCATTCTGCGCTCCGAATAAAGCGGATCAGAAATACGTTGTCTGTAACGCCGATGAAGGCGACCCCGGCGCATTCATGGACAGAAGCGTTCTCGAAGGCGATCCGCACTGCATAGTTGAAGCTATGACAATCTGCGGCTACGCAATCGGCGCCACCAAGGGCTTTGTCTATGTCCGTGCAGAGTATCCCATTGCCGTTGCCAGACTTCAGAAGGCAATCGAACAGGCGAGAGAATACGGACTT
>JAFZOE010000344.1 GCA_017552845.1 Clostridia bacterium | reverse complement strand
CCAGAGCAAACATATAAATCAGCATCTGAAGATTGATTCCATGCAGAATATCTGATAGTTTGAATTCTTTGGCTCCGGTTTTGTAGTCAACAACCCTGAAATACTTCTTTCCTGTCCTTTTGCTGACGGCTATATCCACTCTGTCAATGTAACCGGTAATGCTCACATCGTTCTCTGCGCCTTCGGGAACGTATGCGGGTATTTCGTCGCCGCCGATTTTAAGCTCAAAATCCGAGGGCCTGAATTCACTCTGGCCGAATTCATCACAGATTCTTTTGAGAATATCATAGATAACTCTTTTGAGAACATTGAAACGGTATCTGAATCTTTCGCTGTCAATTCCGTCCTGCGTCTGTTTTTTGATATAGCTTTCCGCATGATCGGAAATCATCTTTATTATTTCGCTGTCTGAGTATTTGCAGAGTTCATCTACGCCCGGGTCTTTCAGAAGCTCTTCGAGAACTTTATGAGTGACGTTACCGATTTGACTGCTGTCGAGACTTGCTTCATCAATTTTCTTAAGCTTCAAGCCATAATTACAGAAATAGGAGAACGGACATTTATAGAATTTTTCGATTCTCGAAGCGCTGAGTCTGAATTCGCCGTATAGTTCTTTTGCGGTGCTTTCGCTTTCTATTTTGAAATCTCTGATTTCTGCAACGTTTTCGAGCGCTTTAATCTTTCCTTTGAATTCGGGAATATCATTGAAGTAATCTGAAACGGTCTCTCTGAATTCTCCGTTTTCGGATTTTGCAAATTCCTCAAACGCAGGTTGCAGACCCTCGGTGAAATAGGTATGTCCGAGTTCCTGAGCCGAGCATTCTTTAATATTGGGAAAAATATTTTTGATATTTTTATAAAACGGGCTTGGATTCATAGCGCTCCCGTCTGCATCGGAATCTGAGCAGGTTACGGCAAGGAATTCTCCGGGGCAGCAGAGAGAGGAATAAGCGATAAGATTTTCATCTGCTATTTTCCATTCGGGTGAGTCCGATAATTCAATACCGAACTGCGCCATCCTGTTCCTGTCTTTCATTGTAAGCGCAGAAACAAGCACGGCATCGGGCGGAAATACGCCTTCATTAGCCCCGATAACAAAAGCGATTTTCGGAGCTATGATTCTCATTCTGTCTGCCGAGCCTATTACTATTTCGTCAAGTCCCTGCGGAAGATTTCCGATAGTCTGCGAACGGAGCATGATTTCAAAAGATTCCGAGAGCTTTTTGACATTGACTGTTTCGCCTTTAAGAAGAATTGAAAGATCATCAAGGCATTTTATAAGTATATCCCACATTCTTTCAAGCTCAAGGGCAGCTCCTTCTTCACCGTCTGAAATCAGCTTTTCAGCATAGTCTCTGACTCTTTCGCGAAGATTGATTCTTTCGATGAATTCCCAGACCGCTTTAACGGCCTCTTCGCCGTTTATGTTTCCGTTAGTTTTCTTCTTAAGTTCAAGAATCGGAAGAATTATCCTATTTCTTATTGAGTTGATTCTTTCAAGAGCTTTTTCTTCTTGCTCTTTAACTTCGCCGAATCCGTCGGGATTTGATTTCCATTCATCGAGCCATTTGCCGCCTCTGATATTCCAAACGAAGCAATAATTCTCGATGATTGATGCTTCCTCGGAATCAAGACCTATTAGACCTGATTTGATATATCTCATCATCGAGTCATTGTCAAAGTTTCCGGCCGCTGAAGATAAAGCGGAGCTGACAGTATTTATTACCGGTGAAGCGTCTACCGGTTTTCGGAAATCTTCATATACTGGTATGCCGCATTTCCTGAGTGCAGATTTCAGTGGTTTTTCATATTTATCAATTTTTCTCGCAATTACAGCTATATCCCGGCATCTGAGATTCTTTTCTCTGAGCAGTTTTTTTGCAGTAGCCGCAACAAACGCGCACTCGGAATAAATATCCGGTGCTCTGCAGAGGATTATGTTGTTGCACTCTCCTTCAAATTTTTCTTCTGAATCCAAAGCAATCGACTTTTCAAGATGCTCTAAATCTGCCGAAATATATCTGCCTTCTTTGCCTGTAAATACTATGTTTCTGTTGCTGCCCGGAACAGCGTGGGGAACACCTGCTTTTTCCGCTATATCAACAAGTCTGCCGGCAGTTTTCTTTGTCTTAGCAAAAGTTTCGGTAATGTTGTATTCGGACGAATAATTGTTGCCTTCATAATATGAGCAGAGAGTAACATATACATCATCGGCATTTTTGATAAAGTGCTCAATAATATTGTATTCCTGAGCGGTAAACCCTCTGAATGAATCAATGAATACGGTCTTTCCGCTAATATAAGAATCCAGCTCCGCAGTCTTTTCCAGCTGAGTAAGTAAATCGTCGGGATTGAAGAAACTCTCGCTGACACGATTATCGTAGGCTCTCATGATAATCTCTATATCACAGAGCTTT
>JAFZOE010000343.1 GCA_017552845.1 Clostridia bacterium | reverse complement strand
TGGGATTGTGATTTCAGGAGGTATAAATACGGCGGTGACTGGCAGGCGGCTCTCGGAGTTACCGTCAGGGTTCCTCATCTGAGCTGGTATGCCATGCGCGGTGAAGCAAAGCGCGATTATCCTGCATCAATCAGCTATCAGTCTCCCTGGTATGAGAAATATCATCTGATTGAGGATCATTTTTCACGCCTTAATACCGCTCTTACCAGAGGTAAACCTGTGGTTAAAGTTGGGGTTATTCATCCAGTAGAGAGTTTCTGGATGTATTACGGACCCAATGATAAAACACAGATCAAAAGGCGGGAGCTTGAAGAAAAATTCCATAGTGTCACAAGATGGTTAATTGAAGGAAGCATAGATTTTGATTTTATATCCGAAGCTCTTTTACCTTCACTTAACAGCAAGCCGGGAAATCCGCTGAAAGTCGGCAAGATGGAATATGACGCATTGGTCGTTCCCGGATGCGAAACTTTGAGAAGCTCTACTGTAAATATCCTTTCTGCTTTTGCTTCGGCGGGCGGCAAACTGATATTTATGGGAAATCTTCCCGAATACATAGACGCAGTCCGAAGCGAAATACCTCTTGAATTGATTGATAATTCAGAGTTTATTTCGTTTACCGGAGGCAGTCTGCTGACGGCGCTCGAAGAAAACCGTTCGATAATAATCAGAAGAGCTGACGGCACGCTTGCAGATGATTATGTTTATCAGCTTCGGGAAGATACGGACTGTTGCTGGCTGTTTATCTGCCGCAATAATGAAACCGGAAATAAAGATATTTCACACAGAAGCGACCTGACTATAACTATAAAAGGAGAATATTCTGCAGAAATTTGGGATACCCTGAGCGGAGAAATCAAAAAATCATATGTTTCTTATTCAGCTGAGGGCACAGTAATCAGAATAGGATTGTTCGATTATGATTCGGTATTATTCAGGCTCTGCGCCGGCAAATCCGATTCTGCTTTAGAAACTGATAATTATGATTTTTCAGATGCCGAATATGTCGAAAAGTGTGAAGACTATTCACTTTCGGAAGAAAACGTTCTTCTTCTGGATATGGCCGAATACTCGCTTGACGGTGGAGAATTCTATCCTGCTGAAGAGATTCTGAGGCTTGATGATAAAATCCGCAATCTAGCAGGCCTCAATGAAAGAGGTGGAGGAGCTGCACAGCCATGGATACTCGGTAAACCAGTCCCGACTCACAAAGCCACGCTTCGCTTCAAATTTGAAAGTGAAATTGAATATGAAGGCGCTGTTCTCGCTCTTGAAGATGCCGATAAAGCTGATATCGTTTTCAACGGTGAGAATGTATATAATACAATTATCGGAAACTATGTTGATATCGGTATTTTCAAAGTTGCTTTACCGGTAATCAAAAAAGGAATTAATGTATTAATTGTTACTCTTCCTCTCGGCAACGGAACAAATATAGAGAATATGTTTATCCTCGGCGATTTCGGCGTTAAAGCTGAAGGAAGAAAAGCACGTGTAATTCAGAAACCCGACAAGATTGATTTCGGCGATCTGACAGTTCAGGGATTCCCGTTCTACGGTGGCTGTATAAGTTATAAATTCAGAGCCGAATCGAAGAACGGAATTATAGGCATTAAAGCCAATTATTACCGCGGCGCATTGATGACGGTTTTTGTTGACGGTAAAGAGCACGGAGATATAATCTATCCTCCTTATGAACTTATAGTTAAGAATCTTAATGATGGTGTTCACGATATTGAAATAAAGCTTTATCTTCACAGATACAATACGTTTGGTCCGGTTCATCTTTCCGATATGAAACGTAAATGGCATGGACCAGATGCGTGGCGCAGCGAGGGCGATGCCTGGAGTTATGAGTATAAACTCAGGACTGTCGGCCTTCTTACCGCGCCGAGAATAATATAATTTACGGAGCAAATGATGAAAAGAGCGGTTATCGGTATACTTGCCCATGTTGATGCCGGCAAAACCACACTTGCCGAATCAATACTTTTCTCTACGGGTGTTTTGCGCTCGCAGGGCAGGGTAGATAACGGTAATACCGCTCTTGATACTGATGAAATTGAAAAAGCCCGGGGTATTACTGTGTTTTCTTCCCAGGCCGTATTTCACTACGGCGGTTTTGAATTCACATTGCTTGATACCCCGGGCCATGTTGATTTCAGCTGTGAAACAGAAAGAACCCTTCGGGTTATTGATGCTGCAGTTCTGGTTATCAGCGGCATTGACGGAGTTCAGTCTCATACAGTTACTCTATGGAATCTCTTAAAGCTTTATAATATTCCGGTATTCATCTTCGTTACAAAGATGGATTATTCCGTTTCATCTCAAGAGGATATTTTGAAAAACCTTCAATCTGAACTCTCACCGGATATTGCAGATTTTTCAGATATCGAATCCGATTCTCTGAATGAAAGAATTGCTCTTTGTTCTGAAGAATTATTGGAAAAGCATCTATCCGGTGAAAGATTTGAAGATAATGATATTTCTCGGCTTATTAATTCGCGCAGATTGTTTCCCTGTATGTTCGGCTCGGGTCTGAAAAATGAGGGCGTTGAATATTTTCTTAATACTGTTACGCGATTTATCGGTGAAAAAAATTATCCTGATTCATTCGGTGCTAGAGTATTCAAAATAACAAGAGATAAAGACAGCCGTCTCGTTCATCTTAAAGTAACCGGCGGTAAGCTCAAAGTAAAAGATATCATAACAAAGGGCGACAAGATTGCCAAGATTAACAGAATCAGAATTTATACCGGCTCAAAATATGTTGCCGTTGATGAAGCGGTTGCGGGAACAGTTTGCTCGGTGGAAGGGCTTGATTTTATTCAGAGCGGAGACGGGCTCGGCTTTGAAGAGGATTTTGAGGGCGGAAGATTAGAGCCCATAATGAAATTCCGTATAAACCTTCCGGATGACTGCGATCCGCGTTCTTTTTATCCTAAGTTAAAAATTTTGGAAGAAGAAGAACCTTCGCTGAAACTTGAATGGAATTCTTTTCTTCAGCAGATAAACGTCTGCCTTATGGGTAAGATTCAGGCTGAAATTCTTAAATCAGTAATAATTGAAAAGTATGGAATAGAAGTAACTGTAGATAACGGCACGGTTCAGTATAAAGAAACTATAAAAGAAACCGTTGAGGGTGTAGGCCATTATGAGCCGTTGAGGCATTATGCCGAGGTCCATTTACTGATTGAACCTATGACGAGAGGCAGCGGTATTGTTATAGTATCAAGATGTGGCGAGGATGTTCTTGACAGAAACTGGCAGAGGCTGATTCGTACTCATATTGCCGAAAAAGAGCACTTGGGAGTGCTGACCGGTTCTCCTCTGACAGATGTAAAAATCGTTCTTGCAGCCGGAAGAGCTCATCTTAAACATACCGAGGGCGGAGATTTCAGACAGGCGACCTACCGTGCAATACGGCAGGGACTTATGAATGCCGAAAGAGTGCTTCTTGAGCCCTGGTATAGATTCTCCTTGACGGTTCCTTTCGAAATGCTCGGCAGAGCAATCAATGATATACGTTCCCGTTCAGGCGAATTTGATACACCGTCCGAAAACGGTTCAATGGCTGTAATCAAGGGCAGAGCACCGGCGGTTTCGTTTAATGATTATGCAGCTGAGGTCGCTTCATATACTGCGGGTAAAGGCAGTCTTATCTGTATTCCGGACGGCTATTCCGAATGTCATAATTCAGAAGAAATAATTGAAAAGTGTGCTTATAATCCCGAATCGGATCTCGACAATACTCCTGATTCAGTATTTTGCGCCCACGGAGCCGGATTTACGGTCAAGTGGAATGAGGTGCCTAAATATATGCATCTCGAAAGCTGCCTTAAAATGAAAAAGGGCTTTGTGCCTGCAGTCAACAGAAGAAATCTTGTCATTGATGAAAAAGAACTACAGGCAATAATGGAGAGGGAATTCGGTAAAGTTAAATATACACTTTACAGGCCTGAAAAGAGAATTAAACCTCAGGAAGATAAGTCTGTTGAACTTAATGAGAGAAATAAAACTGTAATAGTTGAC
>JAFZOE010000342.1 GCA_017552845.1 Clostridia bacterium | reverse complement strand
TCGGTTCTGAATGCTATCCACTCTTTGTGAATATTGTAAACGCCCATAACTTTCGGATAATTATTTACAAGAATATTGAAATTAGCATTAAAAGCAGATTCAAGCGGCGTTACCGCAAAAAGGCGCTGCATGAGCTTATCAGGATCTGTTCCTCTTTTTACATCAATGGTGATTCTGAGGCCATCGATACCGGTTTCATCTCTGATATCATTGATCTCTTTGAATTTACCGTCTTTAGTTTTTTCGATTACCTTATCGATAATTTCCTCAATAGTGGTTGTTGCGGGAATTTCATAAATATCAATGCAGCTGTTGTTTTTATCAAAACTATACTTGGCGCGTAGTTTTATTCTTCCCCTGCCGGTAGTATAAATCTCTTCTATAGCGCTTCTGTCATAGAGAAGATAACCGCCGCCCGGAAAATCTGGTGCCAGAAGGATATCATAGATTTCGGCTTTTGGATTCTTGATCAGCTCAATCGTAGCCTTGCAGATTTCTTCAAGATTGAATGAGCATATCGAACTTGCCATACCGGCCGCAATACCGGAATTGGAGTTAACAAGAATAGTCGGAAATGTAACAGGTAAAAGGACAGGCTCTTTTCTAGAATTATCATAATTATCAACCATATCGACAGTATCTTTATCGATATCGGCGAATAATTCGTTGCAGATCTTATCAAGCTTTGCTTCAGTATATCTTGAAGCAGCCCAAGCCATATCCCTTGAATACGCCTTACCGAAAGTGCCTTTTGAATCAACATAAGGATGAAGAAGAGCTTCGTATCCTCTTGACAGACGGACCATAGCGTCATAAATAGCAGCATCGCCGTGAGGATTGAGCTTCATAACTTCACCAACGATATTAGCGGACTTTGCCCTGGAACCGGTAAGTAAACCGATTTTATACATCATATAGAGAATCTTACGCTGAGAGGGCTTAAATCCGTCGATTGCCGGAATCGCACGGCTCAGAATAATGCTCATGGCATATGGCATAAAATTCTCTTCGAGAGTGTCGGTTATCCTTTTATCTATAACTTCACCGGCTAAAGAAATATGCGTTTTATCATCCAGCTGACGTAAAACGGGTTTTTCAGATTTTTTGGTCTTTTTAGCCATAGTTTCTCCTGTTAAGAAAGATCGGTGGGATCGATATATTTATATCCGTTTTCTGCAATATATTCTTTACGTCCCTGAAGATTATCGCCAAGGAGCAGTTCGAATTTTTCTATAGTTTCTTCAGCAAATGAAGGACTGACTTTAATAAGCCTTCTTGTGGAGGGGTTCATTGTGGTAAGAGACATCATGTCAGGCTCGTTTTCGCCCAAACCTTTGGAACGCTGAATCGTATATTTCTTATCGCCGATTTTTGAGAGCGCATCAGCTTTTTCGGCTTCGGAATAAGCAAACCAAACTTCATCGCCGCAGGTGATTTCATAAAGCGGAGATTCTGCAATATATACCTTTCCTTCAGCAATCAAAGTCGGCATTAGTCTGTAAATCATTGTGAGAACAAGCGTTCTGATATGGTATCCGTCAACGTCGGCATCGGTGCAGATTATAATTTTGCTCCATCTAAGATTATCGATGTTGAAAGAAACAAGATCTTTACCGGATTTAGGCTTGACCTTAACTTCAACTCCGCATCCGATAACTTTGATAAGATCGGTGATAATATCGCTCTTGAAAATTCTGTCATAGTCAACTTTAAGACAGTTCAGAATCTTGCCTCTGATCGGCATAACCGCCTGAAATTCAGGATCTCTTGCAAGAACACAAGAACCTTTTGCAGAATCGCCCTCAACTATAAACAGCTCACGGACATTAACATCTTTGCTTCTGCAATCAGAGAATTTTTCGATTCTGTTAGTCAGATTATTAACACTCTGTATCAGATCATGCTTAATGCCGAGTCTTGTTTTCTCCGCCTTTACCCTCGATTTCATATTTATC
>JAFZOE010000035.1 GCA_017552845.1 Clostridia bacterium | reverse complement strand
CCTGAAGCGAATAACCTACAGCATGAAATACCATTGGTTCTTTAGGAGGGATCGTATACCACTCACCATCGATCTTCTTCTGCAGCGTGAAATACTCTCCGACAGTACCATCGATATGGGCCCTACAGATACTATGAGAAGGCGGGTCAGGCGGTCCGCTACCCCTTCGGCCACGGCCTTTCATATACCACCTTCAAATATTCCGATATAAAGCTCGACAAGAGCGAGGCGGATGAAAACGATGAAATCACCGTTACCTTCAAGGTAAAGAACACCGGCACCGTCGCGGGCGCCGAAATCGCCCAGCTCTATGTCGCGGACAAAGAGAGCACAATCTTCCGCCCGGTCAAGGAGCTCAAGGGCTTCAAAAAGGTCTTCCTTGAAGCAGGCGAAGAGAAAGAGATTTCAATCTCTCTCGGCAAGAGAGCCTTCGCATTCTGGAATGTAAACGCGAATGACTGGACCGTTGAGAGCGGCGCATTTGAAATCCTTGTCGGCGCATCAAGCGCGGATATCCGCCTCACAGCCGAGGTCAATATCAAAGCGGCGCAGGCAGAGATTCCCGATTATTCCAAAACCGCTCCCGTTTACTATACCGGCAAGGTTCAGGATGTTCCCGATAATCAGTATGTTGCGGTTCTCGGCAGGAATCTTCCCGCCAAGGACAGGGATCCCAACAAGCCGATTTCAATCGAGGATAACTTCGAATACTGCCGCAACACCAAGCACGGCGCGAAGATGTATAAGCTGCTCGACAAGCTCGTTCCCGAGGGAATGGCGAAGGGCATCGCCCTGCAGACTCCGTTCAGGGATTTCATCTCGATGAGCGGCGGCGTCTTCAATGAAACGATGGCCGAGGGCCTTGTCACCTATCTCAGCGACGGCAAGGGCGGCATGAGAAAGATATTCAGCCAGATTCCCAAGGCAATCAAGGGCATAGGACCCCTTATGAAGAGCATCTGATTTTTTAGGGCAAATTTAAACTTTGACGGGGAAAATATGATGAAATCAAGCAAAGCAAAAATTACCGCAATTCTGCTCGCGCTGGCAATCCTCATCTCGTCGCTGCCCCTTGTGGTGGCGCACGCGGAGGAGGGAACAATCCATCTGGGCGTCTTTTCGGACCCCCACTATTTTCCGAACAACCTGAGTGGCAACAACAACGAGGCATATTTCAAAAAGAATTACTATAAAAGCAAGGAATATGACGAGCACGATTCCCAGATTTCAAATGCGCTTGAGGGAATCGAGAAGGTCCTCGCTCAGTATGAGGAGGAGGGCGCGAACTTCCTGCTGATTCCGGGCGACCTGACAAAGGACGGCGAGCTCGAAGGGCATAAGGAGCTTGCCGCGAAGCTCGAGGAATGGGAGACAAGGACGGGCATCCCCGTATTTGTCACCAACGGCAACCACGATATCAACAATTCCGACGCCTCCACCTTCGTTAACGGAATCGAGGAGCAGGGCGAAAAAACTTCGCCCGAGCAGTTCAGGGAGATTTATAAGAATCTCGGCTTTGACGAGGCCGATTCCTTCTTCACGCCCGCGGATTATCCCGCAGTCAAGGGCGGCATGCTCTCATACGCCGCGGACCTCGGCGACGCCTTCCGCCTGATAGTTGTCGATACGAATATCTATACTGTCGACAACGGCGCGAAAACGGATGAGCACGTAACCGACGGCACTGTCGGCCCCGAGCTTCTCAAATGGGTTGTCAAAGAAGCAGAAAAGGCGAAGAGCGAGGGCAAAACCCCCTTCGTCATGCAGCATCATAATATAGTTCCCCATATGGAGATAGAGGAGGGCACCTTCTTTGCCTTCGTGCTCAAGGACTGGCTCAGAGTAGCCGAAACCTATGCGGACGCGGGCATTCACTATGTCTATTCGGGCCATCTCCATTCGAGCGACACAAGCTCGCATATCAACGACAACGGCGAAATGCTTACCGATATCCTCACCCCGACTCTCTCCGGTTATCCGAATTATTTCAGAACCGTCGATATGACGACCGACGGCGAGAACACCACCTTCGATATGATAAACTGGGATGTTGACGATACCCGTCTCGGTCTGCCTCCCGTAAAGACCGACGAGGGCGAGGAATTTGCCGTTCCGTATAAATACACAAAATCATTTGACCGCACTTTCGGCAACGATATAAACGATTTCCTCTACAGGACTCTCGAGGGAGTAGTAGATAAGTATTTTACTCTGATTGCCGAAGCGGGCGGAATCATTCCCTTCCTTAAAACGAAAAATATAGATGTCGAGCAGCTGCTCATCGGCCTTATCGGCACGAACGGCCTCGCGCTCGGCGATATGGATATAGTCACCGTCAGAACAAATATCATGGGTCTTATCCATGATATCGACAGGCAGATTATGGCCGAATATATCACCAAACCCGATGAGACGCTCGACAAGGTTATGGTGATGATTGAGAAGCTCATGAGCTTTGAAGTCAGCTCATATCCCTGCACCTACAATAACGAAGTTCTCGGCACGCCGCTGACCGGCAAGGGCTGCACGCTCGGCGAATACGCCACGACCGCCCTCCTGCTCTATTACGGCGGCGACGAGGATATATACGGCAAAGAAGGCTATGAATATCTCGAGGACGCGCTCGACGGATTTGACAGCGGCGTCAAGACCGAAGAATTCTTCCGCCTGCTGGTTGATGTGCTCGACCATGATCTGATTCAGGGTGAGATTCTCAAAAATATCGATCTCAATCCGGGCGAGCTCTTCCCCGAAGGCAGTCTCTTCTCTCTCTTCGGCAGACTGCTCAACGCGATATTCATCAGAATTTTCGGCGGAGACAATTCTATAGTCAACATAGTCGAGAAGGTTCTCGCCATACCGCTAATTCCCGAGGATTACAGCTCGATTGACAATCTTCTCAACACCCTGCTGCTCGATAAGTATTTCACTAAGACGCAGTTTGAGGCCTGGGGCGCGACAATCAAGTGGATGATCAAATCGCTCATCTTTGATGAGGACCCCGGCGCCGTTCAGGATAACAATATCACCATCAATTATTCGGGCGCGGTTGATTTTGAGGCGACCGGAGACGATTACCGCCTGCCGAATAATCTCAATATGACTCTCGCCGCGGACCCTTCAACGGGCGCGACGATAAGCTGGATAACCAAATACAGCATTGAAGACTCCGATATAGAAATAATTGATTACAGCGAAAACCCGCAGTTCACGGGCAGAGCGTCAACCGGTGACGGAATCACCGCCTCGGGCGAGAGCGTGATTCTCAAATATCCGGGCGCCGACCTCGGCGTCATAGGAATTCTGCCCTTCGGCAAGGATTATATCAAGCATACCGTCACGCTGACGGGGCTTGAACCGGGCAAAAAGTATTCCTACAGAGTAGGCTCCGCCGAAAAAGGCTGGTGGAGCGAACCGGGAGTAATCACAACCTCGGGCGGCGGCGATGAGGCGTTTACCTTCATCAATATCACCGATCCGCAGGCGCAGAGGCCGAGCCACTATGAAACCTATGCCTCTGTCATGGATGCCGCAACTTCGCTTTATCCCGATGCGCGCTTCACCGTTTCAAACGGCGACCAGGTTGACCTGGGCGAGAATATGAAGCACTGGAATTATTTCTTCAATTCATCGGATACCTTCCGCACAATGCCGTTTATGCCCTCTTCGGGCAACCATGAGGATGCGGAAAACGTCATCTCGAATTATTTCACCCTCGCGAATGTTCCCGAACAGGATCTCGATTCGGGCGTATTCTATTCCTACGATTACAATAACGTTCATTTCACGGTTCTCAACACAAACGATATGGAGGATAAGAAGCTGAGCGACGCCCAGCTTGACTGGATGAAGAAGGATATTCAGTCCTCCGACGCGGACTGGCATATAGTCGTTCTCCACAAGGCTCTCTATGCCGACGGCATTTACTACAAGGATAAAGAGACCGTCAATCTTCGCAATCAGCTCTCCGCCCTGCTCCCGTATCTCGGGGTTGACCTTGTTCTCGAGGGGCATAACCATGTCTATACCCGCACGGGCGCTATGAACGCGAACGCCGCCGTTCCGACTCAGACGGCGAAGGAAACCTACAACGGCGCGGAATACGAAATGAAGCTCGATCCGCAGGGCACGGTCTATTCGGCAGTCTGCACCGCCGGAGTCAAGCAGTATCAGCAGGTTGAGGCCGATAAATGCGATAAATACTTTGACAGAGCCGAATGCACGGTCGGCAGCGATTATCCGATGTTCTCGGCGATTACCGTTGACGGCAATAAGCTCTATTACAACGCTTATCAGGTTATCGACGGCGAGGCTAAGCTCGCGGACTCCTTCGGAATTTCAAAATCCGGAAACGCAAAGAGCCCGGATGATATCTTCGGGGATACATTCCTCGGCAGAATAATTTCTGCGATTCTCTCAAAGCTCAGCCTCAAATCAACCTGGAAATTCACGGGCATATTTATCAAGATGCTCGCTCCCGTAATGATGCTTTTCAGCCGATTTCTCTCAACGATTAACGCATAAAGGAATACGTAAATTATGAAAAAAGTTCCGCTTTCCGAAAAAATCGGATACGGCGTGGGCGCGATAGGCCTCGATTTAAGCTACGGCCTCTTCTATTCCTATCTCTCGCTGTATCTGACAAACGCTCTTAAAATCAGCCCCGTCTTCCTGCTGATTCTCGCGCCGCTCGCGAGAATCTGGGACGGCGTCAACGACCCGATGATGGGCTCGATAGTCGACAGGACGAATACGAAAATGGGCAAATACCGCCCGTGGATTCTGACCGGCGCGATATTCAACGCGATAGTTCTCTCGCTCCTTTTCAATATCGCGGGCTTCAACGCGAAGACGGCGGTCGTCTATGTGCTCGTCGCGGTATTCTATGTGCTCTGGGGCATGACGAATACTCTCGCGGATATTCCTTTCTGGAGCATGATTCCGACCTTCGCCACCGAGGAGAAGGACAGAAACCTCGTTTCGACCATTGCCCGCACCTTCTCGGGCCTCGGCCAGGGAATTGTCTCGATATTCACCTCGATTATAGTCGTGAAATTCGCAGGCGAATCGGGCGCAAAGCTTGAGACGCTCAGCGCGCAGGGGCTCAGCAGGGGCTTCGGAAAATGGAGCATTATCGCTTCGGTCGCTCTCGTTTTCTTCGCGATGATACCGGTCATTTCCCCGAAGGAGACCTCCTCGCTCAACGCCGATGAGAAATTCTCATTCCGCAAGGCGCTCGGAGTTATCAGACACAACGACCAGCTGCTGACCTTTATGCTCTTTGCGATGATTTCAAACTGCGGCTACTATATGACCTCGGGCATCAGCAGCTATTATTTCCTGCAGGTGCGCGGTGATCTTACTCTGCAGTCAAAATTCAATCTGCTCGGCTCGGTCGGCTCGGTGCTCTCGATT
>JAFZOE010000341.1 GCA_017552845.1 Clostridia bacterium | reverse complement strand
CACCGCTGAGACTCTCCTTTGAACCGGCGCCGAGATTATAACGGTAACAGCGGACACCGATACCTTTTTCGCGGTCAAAGAGAAGCTGGGCGATACGCTCATTTTTGGGTATACCGCTTTTTTCATCCTCTTCAGTCCAGCCGCCGATTTCCTGAGCCCACCAGGCGCCGCTGACGCCGAATGTTCCAAAAACCTGATGCTTGTTAGAGGGATACAATAACATCTGAGCCATTAAATCACCTTTCCCCTGTCAAATCGACAATTACAATTTCGGGCCTGTTTGAAAATCTGAAAGGAACAACGCTCGAGCCGAGACCGCGCGAAATAACCATTGTTGTATTGCCTTCGGTATATAAGCCGTCTGAATACTCGGGAAACAATCCCTGAGAAGGAGCAACGAACGCACCGATAAACGGCAGGCGTATCTGACCTCCGTGTGTATGGCCTGAAAGAACAAGATCAAAGCCGTTGTCAACATACCGCTCAAACTTTTCAGGCCTGTGGGAGAGCAGAATCTTCACGCCTTCCTTTTTACCAAGTTTAATTAAATCATCATAGAAAACAGGTGTGAAATTCGGGTCGTCTATACCCTGAATATATATACTCTCGCCGTTTCTTTCGATTTCGGATGATGTCGTGTGCAAGGTTTTGACTTTGCCCTTTATTCTCTTTTCGAACGCAAAATACTCTTTATAGACTTCAGCCTCGTGATTACCCGTAACATAATAGCAAGGCGCTATAGCTGCGAGTGCATCGAAGAGCTTTTCAAGTTTATCGTAATCGCGGGTCTTATCATCCATCATATCGCCTGTAAGCACGATAATATCGGGATTCTCTGCTTTAACCATTTCGACAAGTTTTGAATTATTTATGCCGAAGGACATATTGTGCAGGTCGGATATCTGCGCAATCCTGAAACCTTCAAAAGAAGCAGGCAGAGACTTGATTTTTACGGTAAAGCTTGTAGTTTTAAGCGCAAATGTGCTAACCAAGATATTCACCAAACAGATAATTAAAAGCACCGCGAAAATGATCAAAATTACTTTTTTCATTTTAATCCTGAGCCGGAATCTCGGAGACTTGTTCTACTTCCTGCATAGTAACAGGTTCTTTATCATAGAGCGAGGTATATTTTTCCTGATAATAATTCTCGTTATGTGAATCAAAAGAACCGTCGGGAGATACAGTAATAACTGTGCATCCGCGCTGTGAGCCGAGTTTATATATGCCGGGGTATGCAAGATAGTCAACGCTCATCGCGTATGAAAGACGGATTCCTTCATATTCAAGCGAGAAATTGTTCTTATGGTCATGACCGCAGTAAATGCCCTGTGTTGAGCCGAGCTCCTGAACAGTTTCAAAAAGATTGTCATCGCCGATACCGCAGTAAACGACCTTCTTGCTCTCACCGGCATCGCCTTCAATGAATTTAACATTATCGGTATCCTTGAAACCGTTTTCAATATATTCATACCACGCGTCTTTATACTCGGTAAGCGGGATATGGAAGAACATGAGAGATTTGACAACTTCCGGAGTTTCGACGCCGAGCTCTTTTGCCTTTTCTGCGTTTTCGGCATTGATTCTCTTTACATTATCCGCATACCAGTCAATCTGATCCTGATGAATATTATCATACTTCCACATAACGCCGAGAATATCGCCGTCGGTATAAGAGTGGCTGTCAAGAACATAGAGAGACTGAGTTACAAGGCCCTTGCTGTTTTTGATATTGATTAACTGATTGCCGCAGCCGGATATATCATCGGGGCCGGGCTGATAAATCAAATACTTATAATCGCCGGTTGCATAGAAATCGGAAATATCCTCGCGGGTATAACGGGAATAAGCCTCGGTATCGTGATTGCCGAAGCCGAGAGTCCAGTAAACACCGAGAGTTTCCATAAGCTCTGCAAAAATCTTTGCGGGCGGTTTATTATTGAATGTGCCCGCTTGGAAAGGAACGGGATATGCAATATCACCGGTTACAATAACAAGATCGGGCTTCTCAGCGGTAACCATAGCCGCAACCGCGTTGATTGCCATTGAATCCTTCTTGGCGCACATCCAGCCGCCGCCGATATGAACATCTGTAATCTGAAGAACCTTGAAATCTCTGTCGGCGGTAAAGAACCAGTTACCGTCATCATCCTTTTCTGGAACGAGCTGATTCTCATAGGCCACTTTTTCGAACGACTGCGCTTTGCCGAGATTGGCTTTATTGCCGATAGCTGAAACAACAGAAGCAACGACTCCGAGCAGGATAAAAGCGCAGAGGATAATTGCTATGACTTTGAGCGCTTTTTTGCCCTTTGATTTCTTCGGCTTCTTCGTTTCGGTTACTTCGTTGTTCTCTTCCTTTCTGATTTCTTCCGACATAATCATTCTCCTTTGAATGTATGGATTTTTACGCCCGCTTCAATCTGACATTTTTCTTTTATCGCGGACAGATCTTCTTCGCGAATATCGGCATCTGCATAAGCCGTTATTCCCTCAGACGAGGTAATGTATGTAATCTTATCCTTCGCCTGCGGAATAATCTCCTCAACCTTTTCCCGCACGGCGGAAGGCACATAATTAACGAGAGTTTTTGCGCTTGATATGACAAGCCTGACTGCGCTGACAGTTATGATTATACTGATTACAATCCCGAATACGGCATCAACGGCATAACTTCCATTTTTTGAAATGATAAGTGTAATCAAAGTCATTACTGTAATAAAGAAATCGAGGATACAGTCGAATTTCATAATACAGATAACCGGAGACTTTGATTTCTTCTCAAATCTGCCATAAACAAAGAACAGAACAGCCTTGACGAGAGCCGCCGCCGAAATGGTAATAGCATAATAAGCCGTATACCAAACGGGCGTCGGATACATAAGACGCTCAAATGCAGTATAGCCGAAATACAGCCCGGCTCCGGTAACACAAATTGCAATAGCAAGCGAAAACAACTGTTCGCTCTTATCAACCGCCAGATTCATTGAACCGCTTGATTTTCTGATTATTGCCGCCATAAAAATCAGAGTAACAAGCCCGGAGAGGGAATCGAAAAGATTATTTACGGCATCGGAATAAATGCTGATGGAATTCGATCGAAGTCCGATATAGAGTTTCACAAGAAACAGCAGCAGATTCACAGAAAAGGCTATTGCACAGACCGTAAGCAGGGAATTTCTGTTTTTCAAATTGGTTCCTCCGCTCATTTAATCGGCATATAGTATTCAACGGTTATTGTTGAATCAGACGGGAACTCTGCGCCTTTCTCAAACTCAGCCTTGCCGTCAACATCAATTGATACGACCTGATAAGTATGATAGGCAATAAGCCCGAGCAGGTTGCCGTTCTTTGTT